>NZ_JALXVO010000039.1:0-42575 GCF_025151705.1 Paenibacillus sp. p3-SID1389
CCTCGTTGACACGGGTTGTGCCATATGATAAAGTGTTTTAGGTAGGCCTAATTTTGTGTTTCCCTTTTTTAGGTGGCGAACATTCGATTTTAGGTCAATATAGAGACAGCTCATTAAAGAATGTCTTCGGGAGGTGCACATCATGCGGGTAATAATTACGTTGGCTTGTACGAATTGCAAACAAAGAAACTACACGACAACGAAAAACAAGCGTAACCACCCCGACCGCATGGAGATGAAGAAATATTGCAAGTTCTGCAACGAGCAAGTTCCTCATCGCGAAACCAGATAGTCCTTGGAGGTGTAGTCGCGCATGAAACGTAGTTTCAAGTCGTTGTTTTCTTTTTTCTCTGAGAGCTGGGCTGAGCTTAAAAAGGTTCGCTGGCCTAATCGTAAAGAGCTGACTAATTATACGCTGATTGTGCTCGGTACAATTACCGTTGTCGCGATTTATTTTTGGGTTCTGGACATCGGCATTTCTGCTGTGATCGAAGCGATAATTTAAGAAGGGTCCCTAGGTGGCTTGATATGGAAAAAAGATGGTACGTCGTTCATACCTATTCCGGGTATGAGAACAAAGTCAAAGCCAATTTGGAAAAACGCGTCGAGTCCATGGGCATGGAAGACAAGATATTCCGCGTTCTTGTTCCAATGGAAGAAGAAGTGGTGAACAAAGACGGTAAGAAGAAGACTGTCATGCGTAAAGTTTACCCCGGTTACGTCTTGGTGGAAATGATCCAAACCGACGATTCTTGGTATGTTGTTCGCAACACGCCGGGAGTCACCGGGTTCGTCGGCTCTACGGGTTCCGGTTCCAAGCCAACGCCGTTGCTCCCTGAAGAAGTGGATCAGATTCTGGCGCATATGGGCATGGAGGAACCAAAGCCGGTCATCGAATTTGAGCTCAAGGAAAATGTGCGCATCAAAGTTGGTCCATTTGCCAATTTTGTAGGCTCAATTGAGGAAATTCTGACCGACAAGAGCAAGGTTAAGGTTCACGTCAACATGTTTGGACGAGAAACCCCGCTTGAGCTGGATTACTCTCAGGTGGAGAAGATATAATTTTGCAGCTTCTAAAGGTTTCTTAGGGTTTCAAAGTGGGAGGGGCCGCAAGGCTTCCGTTTACCACTATTAGGGCAAGGAGGTGTTTTACATGGCGAAAAAAGTTATCAAAGTGGTAAAACTGCAAATTCCTGCGGGGAAAGCGAACCCTGCACCTCCGGTAGGTCCGGCGCTGGGTCAAGCAGGTGTCAACATCATGGCATTCTGTAAGGAATTCAACGCACGTACTGCCGATCAAGCAGGTTTGATCATTCCGGTTGAAATTTCGGTGTTTGAAGACCGCTCTTTTACATTCATCACCAAAACTCCACCGGCGGCCGTTCTGCTTCGTGTTGCAGCGAAGATCGAGAAAGGTTCTGGCGAACCGAACAAGAAGAAAGTGGCTACCGTGAAACGCGACACCGTTCGTCAAATCGCGGAGCAAAAAATGCCTGATCTTAACGCAGCATCCGTTGAAGCGGCTATGCGTATGGTTGAAGGTACTGCCCGCAGCATGGGCATCGCGATCCAAGACTAATCTTGGTCGAATGGATGAAATTTCTTAATCTGAATTCACGTGATTAAATTTCATCCTCGGATGGAGTTTTATAGATGAGCGAAGCTTGTTTATATGACCCATCAACAGTGGGAGGAATTTCCGCTAATACCACATAGGAGGACGAATTCATGGCTAAACACGGTAAGAAATACCTGGAAGCCGCTAAGCTGATTGACAGCGAAGCGACGTATGAGCCTTTGGAAGCCGTTGAACTGGTGAAGAAGGCAGCGACTGCAAAATTCGACGAAACCGTTGAAGCTGCAGTTCGTTTGGGCGTAGACCCTCGTAAACAAGACCAAGCCGTTCGTGGTGTCGTTGTTCTGCCGCATGGCACGGGCAAAACCCAACGCGTATTGGTATTCGCCAAAGGCGACAAAGCGAAGGAAGCAGAAGCAGCCGGAGCAGATTTCGTCGGCGATCAAGACATGATCAACAAAATCCAACAAGGCTGGTTCGAGTTCGATGTCTGCGTAGCTACACCGGACATGATGAGCGAAGTTGGTAAACTCGGCCGTCTGCTCGGTGGTAAAGGCCTTATGCCTAACCCGAAAGCAGGCACAGTTACGTTTGACGTAGCGAAAGCCGTTCAAGAAATCAAAGCCGGTAAAATCGAGTACCGTCTGGACAAAGCGGGTCAAATTCATGCGCCAATCGGTAAAGTATCCTTTACTGCCGAACAATTGAATGAGAACCTCAAGGCTCTCATCGACGCATTGAACCGGGCTAAACCGGCCGCTGCGAAGGGCGTTTACTTGAAGAATATCGCGATTTCTTCGACCATGGGCCCAAGCGCTCGCGTAAATACAGCTGCTTACAGATAATACCTTTCGTTCTTGACGGAACGGGGATTGACACCACGGTGTCGCCTTGGTATACTGAAACAGTTGTTTTGAAGTGAGACTTAAATATGAATATGCTTACCGTAGACAGTAGGTGCCGTGAGGCTTAATTTCCTACCGAGGTGTTGTGATAGAACGTCGCTGTACACAGCTGGGCTGTGTGCGGATGATCCATCAAAGCCTTCGTGATTCTGCGGAGGCTTTTTTCAATGCCTTGCGGAAGTAGCAAGAGGCTCATGAATCTAATAGGAGGTGTGCAGTTTGGCAAACGCAAAAGTCATTCAAGCAAAACAAGAAGCCGTTGAAGCTGTAACGTCCAAATTGCGCGAAAGCGCAACGACCGTCGTTGCGGATTATCGCGGATTGAATGTTGCTCAAGTTACCGAACTCCGCAAACAGCTTCGTGAAGCTGGCGTGGAATTCCAAGTGCTGAAGAACACGCTCATTCGCCGCGCTACGGCTGCTGCGGAATTGACCGAGCTGGACGAAGTGTTGACCGGTCCTACGGCCATCGCGTTCAGTAAGGAAGATGCAGTAGCTCCAGCGAAAATCTTGAGCGAATTCGCCAAGAAGAACGATGCTCTGAAAGTTAAAGGTGGCGTGGTTGAAGGCCGTGTTGTTGGCGTCGACCAAATCAAAGCGCTCGCGGATCTTCCTTCCCGCGAAGGTCTGCTTTCGATGCTCCTCAGCGTACTTCAAGCACCTGTTCGCAACTTCGCACTGGCTGTCAAAGCCGTTGCCGAGAAAGAAGAAGCAAGCGCGTAAGTTAGCCTTGCGGATGCAAGTTATCTGATTCGCAACAAACAAACTATTATATAATGGAGGTTCTACCATGAGTAAAGAAGCAATCTTGGAAGCAATCAAAGGTATGACCGTTCTTGAACTGAACGATCTCGTTAAAGCAATCGAAGAAGAATTCGGCGTAACTGCAGCAGCTCCGGTTGTTGTAGCTGGCGGCGGTGCAGCTGGCGGCGGCGCAGCTGAAGAACAATCCGAATTCGACGTAATCCTGACTAACGCTGGTGCTTCCAAAATCAACGTTATCAAAGTGGTTCGCGAAATCACTGGCCTCGGCTTGAAAGAAGCCAAAGACCTGGTTGACAACGCTCCAAAACCGCTGAAAGAAAAAGTAGGCAAAGAAGAAGCAGACAGCATCAAAGCAAAACTGGAAGAAGCAGGCGCAACTGTAGAACTGAAGTAGTAGCTTGTTTCTCGATCACAAACCCCTTGAATTTGATTCAAGGGGTTTGTTGCCTTTCTCCCCTTACATGAATATGTGGAAATGGATATAATAGGGGACGAGTACAGATAGATGACTAGATGCTAATGGAGGGAAACAAGAAAACATGGCGGATCACTACTACGCAAGCCAACCGAATGCGGCGCATGATCGGAAAACCTGGGATACAGTGTTGCGGGGGCAAAGCTACCGCTTCGTCAGCGATGCCGGCGTTTTTGCTAAGGGAGGCGTTGACTTCGGCAGTCGTACCTTAATTGAAGCCATGGATATTCCAGAGGATGCGGAGGTACTGGATGTAGGCTGCGGATATGGACCGATCGGACTGGCAGCGGCGAGGCTGGCGACCAAGGGTCATGTGACGATGATCGATGTGAACTCCCGGGCTGTTGAATTAGCGAAAGAGAATGCTGCTGCGAACGGTGTGAACAACGTCACCGTGTTGGAAAGCGATTTGTTCTCGGCGATAGAGAATCGGAAGTTCGACGTGGTGTTGACCAATCCGCCGATTCGGGCTGGTAAAGCTACGGTGCATGCCATTTTTGAAGGTGCCTATGAACGGTTGCGTTCTGGAGGATCGTTATGGGTGGTTATTCAGAAGAAACAAGGGGCGCCGTCGGCGAAGGAGAAGTTGGAGTCGCTGTTTTCCCGAGTGGTGGAAGTGACCAAGGACAAGGGGTACCGCATTTATCGGGCGGTTAAAGACGAAGGTTGACTTGACAAATCCGATATGTTATTATTATAAAATGTCAGCATTAGGATGCCCTCTGTGGCTTTAGTTTGCTGAAATGTCAATAGTTTTACGGGAACAATGCATAAAAATGTGTCGTTCTACGTATAATATGCACATTTTGGATAAACTAATGATTATGAGGACATCAGAGCAGAAACAGACACGGATAAATGATGCTCTTTTTTCGAAAGCATTCGATAAGGGCTTTTCTTTATTTGTGGATGAATCCGTATGGGTCTATTATAAGGGCACAAACACGGGTTCGCAATGTATTTTTAAGTGAGTAGACATGAGGGGTGAGTTTAAGTTGGCAGGACATCTTGTTCAATATGGTCGACGCACTCGGCGTAGTTATGCGCGAATTAACGAGATACTCGAAGTACCGAACCTGATCGAAATCCAACAGAAATCCTATGAGTGGTTCTTGGAAGAAGGTCTTCGGGAAATGTTCCAAGATATCTCGCCAATTCAGGATTTCACCGGAAATCTGGTGTTGGAGTTTATCGATTACAGCCTGGGCGAACCGAAGTATACGGTGGATGACGCGAAAGAACGCGACGTTACCTATGCGGCGCCGCTTCGGGTAAAAGTCCGGCTCATTAATAAGGAAACCGGCGAAGTCAAAGAGCAGGAAGTGTTCATGGGAGATTTCCCGCTGATGACCGAAACCGGTACGTTTATTATTAACGGTGCGGAACGGGTTATTGTCAGCCAGTTGGTTCGCTCTCCTAGCGTCTATTTCAGTACGAAAGTGGATAAGAACGGTAAGAAAATGTACACCGCAACCGTTATCCCTAACCGCGGCGCTTGGCTCGAGTTGGAGACGGATGCGAAAGATATTATCTACGTGCGGATCGACCGCACCCGCAAAATTCCGGTAACCGTGTTGCTGCGTGCGCTTGGCTTCGGAACCGATGCGGAAATTTTGGATTTGCTCGGCAACGACGAGTATATCCGCAATACGCTGGATAAAGACAATACGGATTCGACAGAGAAAGCCTTGATCGAGATCTATGAACGTTTGCGTCCGGGTGAACCGCCGACGCTTGAGAATGCGAAGAGCTTGCTGGTAGCGCGCTTCTTCGATCCAAAACGTTACGATCTGGCGAATGTCGGTCGTTATAAAATCAATAAAAAGCTGCACATCAAGAATCGCTTATTCAACCAACGTCTTGCTGAGACGCTGATTGATACGACGACGGGTGAAATTATCGCCGAAGCCGGTCAAATGGTTGACCGCCGCTTGCTGGATGAAATTTTACCGTACCTTGAGAACGGCGTTGGCTTCAAGAACTACCATGTTGCCGGCGGCGTCCTTGACGTAGATGATGTGCCGCTGCAAACTATCGACGTATTCTCCCCGATTGAAGACGGTAAAGTGGTTAAGGTAATCGCGAACCGCAATATCGATAAATCGGTGAAGCATATTACACCTGCTGATATTATTTCTTCGATCAGCTATTTTATCAATCTGCTGCACGGCATCGGCAGCACGGACGATATCGATCATCTGGGTAACCGTCGTCTGCGCTCCGTTGGTGAGCTTCTGCAGAACCAATTCCGCATCGGCTTGTCCCGGATGGAACGTGTCGTGCGCGAAAGAATGTCGATTCAGGATGCGAACGTGATTACGCCGCAGGCGCTCATAAATATCCGTCCTGTCATCGCATCGATCAAAGAGTTCTTCGGCAGCTCGCAGCTGTCTCAGTTTATGGACCAAACGAACCCGCTCGCTGAACTGACGCACAAACGCCGTTTGTCTGCGCTCGGTCCAGGCGGTTTGACTCGGGAACGTGCCGGCATGGAAGTGCGTGACGTTCACCCGTCCCACTATGGCCGGATGTGTCCGATCGAAACGCCGGAAGGTCCGAACATCGGTTTGATCAACTCCCTGTCTACTTATGCGCGAATCAATGAGTATGGCTTCATCGAAGCGCCGTATCGATGGGTTGATCCGAAGACGGGAACCGTTACGGATCAAGTGGCCTACCTGACGGCCGACGAAGAAGACAACTATGTCATTGCGCAAGCGAACGCGAAGCTGACGCCAGACAACAAGTTCGAAGACGAATTCGTCATCGTTCGTTACAACAAGCAATCGGATAACATCTTGACGATGCCAAGCAGCCGCGTAGACTACATGGATATTTCGCCGAAACAGGTTGTATCCGTCGCTACAGCGCTGATTCCATTCTTGGAGAACGACGACTCTAACCGTGCGCTCATGGGTTCGAACATGCAGCGTCAAGCGGTGCCGTTGCTTGTTCCTAAAGCTCCGCTTGTTGGTACGGGGATGGAACACAAGGCTGCGAAAGACTCCGGCGTCTGCATCGTGTCGAAATATGACGGGATCATCGAACGGTCGGAAGCGAACCAAATTTGGCTTCGCCGTATCGAAGTCGTAGACGGGAAAGAAGTCAAAGGCGACCTTGTGAAATATAAGTTGCACAAATTTATGCGTTCTAACCAAGGAACCTGTATTAACCAACGTCCGATCGTCAAACGGGGCGACATTGTTAAGAAGGGTGACATCCTGGCGGACGGTCCATCGACGGAACTGGGCGAATTGGCACTGGGCCGCAACGTGGTCGTTGCCTTTATGACTTGGGAAGGTTACAACTACGAGGATGCGATCCTGCTGAGCGAGAAGCTGGTGAAGGAAGACGTATATACTTCGATCCATATCGAGGAATACGAATCCGAAGCCCGCGACACGAAGCTGGGACCGGAAGAAATTACTCGCGACATCCCGAACGTCGGCGAAGAAGCGCTGCGTAATCTGGATGAACGCGGTATTATCCGCGTTGGTGCGGAAATTGCTGCCGGCGACATCCTGGTTGGTAAAGTAACGCCTAAAGGCGTAACGGAACTGACGGCAGAAGAACGCTTGCTGCACGCCATCTTTGGTGAGAAAGCTCGCGAAGTTCGTGATACTTCCCTGCGTGTACCTCACGGTACCGACGGGATTGTTGTTGACGTGAAGGTGTTTACCCGCGAGAACGGCGACGAATTGCCGCCAGGCGTTAATCAGCTCGTTCGGGTGTACATTGCGCAGAAACGGAAAATCTCCGAAGGCGATAAGATGGCCGGACGCCATGGTAACAAAGGGGTCGTGGCTCGGATTTTGCCGGAAGAAGATATGCCATTTATGCCAGACGGAACGCCGGTACAGGTTGTCCTGAATCCACTGGGCGTACCTTCGCGGATGAACATCGGGCAGGTGCTGGAGATTCACTTGGGTATGGCCGCCCTGCAGATGGGGATTCACGTGGCAACGCCAGTATTCGACGGCGCCAATGAAGAAGACGTATTCGATACGATGGAAGAAGCTGGCATGCAGCGGAACGGTAAAACGATCCTGTACGATGGCCGCACAGGTGAACCGTTTGAACGTGAAGTTACCGTTGGTGTCATGCACATGATCAAGCTGGCGCACATGGTTGACGATAAGATCCATGCTCGCTCGACAGGTCCTTACTCGCTCGTTACGCAGCAGCCGCTGGGTGGTAAAGCTCAGTTCGGCGGTCAGCGTTTCGGGGAGATGGAAGTATGGGCGCTCGAAGCTTACGGTGCTGCTTATACGCTGCAAGAGATTCTTACCGTCAAATCGGATGACGTGGTGGGTCGGGTGAAAACCTACGAATCCATCGTTAAAGGGGAAAACGTGCCTGAACCGGGCGTGCCTGAATCGTTTAAGGTCTTGATCAAAGAGCTGCAAAGCTTGGGTATGGACGTCAAGATCCTGACCGAAAACGAAGAAGAGATCGAGATGAAAGAGATCGACGACGAGGACGATGCGTCGAGCGACAAGCTCAGTCTCAATCTGGAAGGCGCGGAAGTCGGCGTAGAATAGAGCGTTATACAGTCAAATCAGGACTTGGTTAAGGAGGGATGCTCCTTGTTGGACGTCAACAACTTCGAGTTTATGAAAATTGGGCTTGCTTCCCCAGATAAAATTCGTTCTTGGTCCCGCGGAGAAGTAAAGAAACCGGAAACGATCAACTACCGCACGTTGAAGCCAGAGAAGGAAGGGCTGTTCTGCGAAAAGATTTTTGGCCCGACCAAAGACTGGGAATGTCATTGCGGTAAATATAAACGCGTTCGCTACAAAGGCGTTGTCTGCGATCGCTGCGGCGTTGAGGTCACTCGCGCGAAAGTGCGCCGCGAACGGATGGGGCATATCGAGTTGGCAGCTCCGGTATCTCACATTTGGTACTTCAAAGGGATCCCGAGCCGGATGGGCCTTGCGCTCGACATGTCTCCGCGTTCCCTGGAAGAGATCATTTATTTTGCATCTTATGTCGTAACCGATCCAGGCGAAACGCCGCTGGAGAAAAAGCAGCTTTTGTCCGAGAAAGAATACCGCAGCTACCGTGAGAAATACGGATATGGATTCCAAGCCGGCATGGGTGCGGAAGCTGTGAAGAAGCTGCTTCAGGATCTCGACATCGACAAAGAGCTGGAATTCCTGAAAGAAGAATTGCGCACGGCTCAAGGCCAACGCCGCAACCGTGCGATCAAACGTTTGGAAGTCATCGAAGCGTTCAAAAGCTCCGGCAACCAGCCGGAGTGGATGATCCTCGACGTGCTTCCGGTCATTCCGCCGGAGCTGCGTCCGATGGTTCAACTCGATGGCGGCCGTTTTGCGACGTCCGACTTGAACGATCTGTACCGCCGCGTCATCAACCGGAACAACCGGTTGAAACGTCTGCTTGACCTTGGCGCGCCGGACATCATCGTACAGAACGAGAAACGGATGCTGCAAGAAGCCGTTGACGCCTTGATCGACAACGGTCGCCGCGGCCGTCCTGTTACGGGTCCGGGCAACCGTCCGTTGAAATCCTTGAGCCACATGCTCAAAGGGAAACAAGGTCGTTTCCGGCAGAACCTGCTCGGTAAACGGGTTGACTACTCCGGTCGTTCTGTTATCGTCGTAGGTCCGTACTTGAAAATGTACCAATGCGGTTTGCCGAAAGAAATGGCGCTGGAGCTGTTCAAGCCTTTCGTCATGAAAGAGTTGGTGAACAAAGGTCTGGCACATAACATTAAGAGTGCAAAACGCAAAGTAGAACGCGTGAGTCCGGAAGTTTGGGACGTGCTCGAGGAAGTTATTAAAGAGCATCCGGTTCTGTTGAACCGTGCTCCTACGCTTCACCGTCTCGGGATCCAGGCGTTCGAACCGATCCTGGTGGAAGGCCGCGCTATCCGTCTGCATCCGCTCGTATGTACGGCGTACAACGCTGACTTCGACGGTGACCAGATGGCCGTGCACGTACCGTTGTCCGCGGAAGCTCAGGCGGAAGCCCGCATCCTGATGCTGGCGTCCGGTAACATCCTGAACCCGAAAGACGGTAAACCGGTCGTTACGCCTTCGCAGGATATGGTCCTCGGCTCCTACTATCTGACCATGGATAACAAGGAAGCCAAAGGTACCGGTATGATCCTGTCTTCGGTTAATGAAGCCGTATCGGCTTATCAACGCGGCACCGCTTCGTTGCATGCACGGGTAGCCATTCCGGCGAAAGCGCTGGGCAAAACCAGCTTTACGGAAGCACAGCAAAACGCTTTGCTGATTACGACCGTTGGTAAAATTATTTTCAACGAGATTTTCCCGGCCAGCTTCCCATATATTAATGAACCAACACGTGCGAACCTGTTCCAAGGCACTCCGGATCATTACTTTATTTATGAGAAGGGCGCCAATGTTGTGGAACGGATCATGGCTGCACCGCAACCAGGCGGTGTGGGCAAAGAATACCTCGGCGAAATCATCGGCCGCTGCTTCGAAATCTACCAAACGACGGAAACCTCCGTTATTCTGGACAGAATCAAGCAAACCGGCTTTACTTACTCCACGCGTGCCGGCGTAAGTATTGCGGTGGCGGACGTTATTGTTCCGAAGGAAAAGCAAGAAATCCTTCGCGAATCCGAGGAGAAGGTACGGGTTGTTACCAACCAATACCGCCGCGGTCTGATCACCAACGAAGAGCGTTACGACCGCGTTATCGATATCTGGTCCAAGTGTAAGGATCAAATTACCGACATCCTGATGAAGTCGATGGATCGCTACAATTCCATCATGATGATGGTCGACTCTAAAGCGCGGGGTAACAAATCGCAGATCACCCAGCTGGGCGGTATGCGCGGCCTGATGGCGAACCCGGCGGGCCGGATCATCGAATTGCCGATCAAATCGAACTTCCGCGAAGGCCTCACGGTCTTGGAATACTTTATTTCGACGCACGGTGCCCGGAAAGGTCTGGCGGATACCGCGTTGCGGACTGCGGACTCCGGTTACTTGACCCGTCGTCTCGTCGACGTGGCGCAAGACGTCATCGTACGCGAAGAGGATTGCGGTACGGATAAAGGCTTTACCGTTGGCGTTATCCAAGACGGTAAAGAAGTGATCGAAAATCTGTACGACCGGATTGAAGGCCGTTACTCGTTCGAAACGGTGCGCCATCCGGAAACCGGCGAGATCATCATTCACCGGAACGAGCTGATCGATTCCGACAAAGCGCATGAAATCGTCAACGCAGGAATTACGAAGCTGCAAATCCGCTCCGTGCTCAGCTGCCGCGCTCGTCACGGCGTGTGCAAGAAGTGCTACGGACGTAACCTGGCTACTGGGAAACACGTGGAGATCGGGGAAGCTGTCGGCATCATCGCGGCTCAATCGATCGGTGAACCAGGGACCCAGCTCACCATGCGTACGTTCCATACCGGGGGCGTTGCGGGTGACGATATTACCCAAGGTCTTCCGCGGATTCAGGAGCTGTTCGAAGCTCGGAATCCGAAAGGTCAAGCAACGATCAGTGAGATTGACGGCGTGATCAAAGAAATCCGCGAAGCGAAGGACCGTCGCGAAATCGAGGTTCAGGGCGAAGCGGAAACGAAAGTATACTCCGTTACTTACGGTTCTCGTCTGCGCGTCAGCGAAGGCGACGAGATCGAGGCCGGCGACGAACTGACGGATGGTTCCATCGACCCGAAAGAAATTTTGCGCATCAAAGGGATTCGCGGCGTACAGAACTATATTTTGCAGGAAGTACAACGCGTATACCGGAACCAAGGCGTAGAAATCAACGACAAGCACGTTGAGGTTATGATTCGTCAAATGCTGCGCAAGATCCGGATCGTGGATGCCGGCGATACACCGCTTCTGCCAGGGTCTTTCGTCGACTTGCATGAGTATGAAACTGCCAACAAAGAAGCGATTCTGTCTGGCAAAGAGCCGGCAGTGGCTAAACCGGTCCTGCTCGGGATTACGAAAGCGTCGCTGGAAACCGACTCCTTCTTGTCCGCCGCTTCCTTCCAGGAAACAACGCGGGTGCTTACCGACGCTGCGATCAAAGGCAAAGTCGACAAGCTGCTCGGCTTGAAAGAGAATGTCATCATCGGTAAGCTGATTCCGGCCGGTACCGGCATGAGTCGCTACCGCAACATTCAATTCGAAGAGCCGGAACAAGACGAAGTTACGGAAGAAAGCTTGGAGCCTGTTTCGATCGAATAACGACGAAGGTGAAGATAAGCCGGCGCGACCCTGAAGCGAGTTTGATCCGGGGCGCGCCGGACTTGTTTTTTCTATGAAAATTCCGCTGAATATTTCGCTTGACACCTACTATAGCGGAGTGATACTATATCATAGTGCGTGAGTACGGATAACCCTGTGCTTTGGAGGACGTTATGATGTCTAATGATAAAGGACTACGGGACGCACCAATTAAGGTCGGCACCAAGCAGACCATGCGAATGGTTGAACTTGGACGGGCCGAGGAAGTTTATGTTGCTGAGAATGCAGATCCACGCCTTACGTCAAGGATCGTCGCCTTATGCAACCAACATGCCGTGAAAGTCACCTTTGTAGATACGATGGCGAATCTCGGCAAGGCTTGTGGGATTGAAGTAGGAGCGGCGATGGCTGTGATCGTAAAGTCATAGTTGATCGAAAATGTTTTTGCTAATGAGGAGGACTCTTTGGCAAAAACATTTCCTTTGTTCTTTTATGAGCCGCCTGGGTCTGTGGGCTTAAACAAGTGGTTTGTAAATGGATTTGAACTCTGAGGAAGGGGGTGGCAACAACATGCCAACAATTAACCAATTAGTACGTAAAGGACGCCAAGATAAGGTGTACAAATCCAAATCGCCAGCGCTGCAAAGAGGGTTTAACGCTCTGAAACGCGAAGCTACGGATTTGAGCTCTCCGCAAAAACGCGGCGTCTGCACTCGTGTAGGTACGATGACTCCGAAGAAACCGAACTCCGCGCTTCGTAAATATGCCCGTGTTCGCTTGACGAACCGTGTAGAGGTGACGGCTTACATTCCGGGTATCGGACACAACCTGCAAGAGCACAGCGTTGTACTGATTCGCGGCGGCCGGGTCAAAGACCTTCCGGGTGTCCGTTACCATATCGTGCGCGGAGCATTGGATACGGCTGGGGTTAACAACCGGATGCAAGCTCGTTCCAAATACGGCGCGAAACGTCCAAAAGCGAAGAAATAAGATCGCTTGGAATTATAAATGGGAGTTCAAAAATCGAGTTTTCAGCACCGAGGAGGTTGGATGAAGCTAGGGACTGAGTAGCGGAGCGTAGACAGATCTACGTGAGCAACGGAAGGCCCGGCTGAATTCAAGATTCGAAGTCGAACCAGCATCATGCCAGCATCATGATGTGCATGGTGATCAAAAGACGGTTTTTGAACAACTACTACTAGGATTGAATTTTTACTGAAAGGGGGATAACAAACTATGCCACGCAAAGGTCCAGTTGCTAAGAGAGATGTGTTGCCAGATCCAGTGTATAACAGCAAATTGGTTACTCGCTTGATCAACCGCATCATGCTCGACGGTAAACGCGGCGTTGCTCAAAGCATCCTTTACAATGCGTTCGACATCATCCGTGAACGTACGGGGAATGACCCAATGGAAGTATTTGAAGCAGCGATCAAAAATATTATGCCTGTACTGGAAGTTAAAGCTCGTCGTGTCGGCGGTGCAAACTACCAGGTTCCGATTGAGGTTAAACCTGAGAGACGTACATCCTTGGGATTACGTTGGCTCGTAAACTACTCCCGCACTCGCGGTGAGAAGACGATGGAAGAGCGTTTGGCTGCCGAGATCATCGACGCATCCAACAACACAGGCGCTTCCGTTAAGAAACGTGAAGATACGCATAAAATGGCGGAAGCGAACAAAGCGTTCGCGCACTACCGTTGGTAGGATAACGCCCGTATTTCAAAATTTATATTTTGAAGGGAGACAGATTCATGGCAAGAGAGTTCTCCTTGAAAAATACACGTAATATCGGGATCATGGCGCATATTGACGCCGGTAAGACAACCACGACGGAACGGATCTTGTTCTACACAGGCCGTACGCACAAAATCGGGGAAGTTCACGAGGGTGCGGCAACGATGGACTGGATGGAACAAGAACAAGAGCGCGGAATCACGATTACATCCGCAGCGACGACCGCTCAATGGAAAGGTCACCGCGTAAATATCATCGATACCCCGGGACACGTCGACTTCACGGTTGAAGTCGAACGTTCCCTGCGTGTATTGGACGGGGCTGTAGGCGTGTTCAGTGCGAAGGAAGGCGTTGAGCCGCAGTCTGAAACCGTTTGGAGACAGGCTGACCGCTATGGTGTTCCTCGGATTGCCTACGTCAACAAAATGGATATCATCGGTGCGGATTTCCTGAACGTCGTTAAAGATATGCGCGATCGTCTGCAAGCGAATGCAGTGGCTATCCAACTGCCAATCGGTGCGGAAAATGATTTTGTCGGGATTATCGACATCATCTCTCAAAAAGCGTATATCTACAGAGACGATCTGGGACAACAAATCGATGAAGTAGAAATTCCTGCTGAATATGCTGCACAAGTTGAAGAACTTCGTGCGGAATTGGTAGAGAAGGTTGCTGAACTGGACGAAGACTTGACGATGAAATACCTCGAAGGCGAGGAAATCACCGTTGAAGAACTGAAAGCAGCGCTTCGTAAGGGCGTTTGTGAAGTTAAAATCTTCCCGGTTATCTGCGGTTCTTCCTACCGTAACAAAGGGGTTCAGCTGATGCTGGATGCCGTCATCGATTACTTGCCATCCCCAGTTGATGTACCAAGCATCAAAGGTCATCTGGAAGATGGTACAGAAGTAGAACGTCACTCTTCTGACGAAGAGCCGTTCGCGGCACTGGCATTTAAAATCATGACCGACCCTTACGTGGGTAAACTGACGTTCTTCCGCGTATACTCCGGTATTTTGCAATCCGGTTCCTACGTGCTGAATGCAACGAAAGGTAAACGCGAACGGATCGGCCGGATCCTGCAAATGCATGCGAACCACCGTCAAGAAATCAACGAAGTATATGCTGGTGACATCGCTGCAGCTGTAGGTTTGAAAGACACCGGTACAGGTGATACACTGTGTGATGAGAAGGCACCGGTTATTCTTGAATCGATGAACTTCCCAGAGCCGGTTATCGAAATCGCGGTTGAACCGAAGACGAAAGCCGACCAAGACAAAATGGGCGTTGCACTTGCAAAACTGACGGAAGAAGACCCAACGCTTCGTGCGCATACAGATGAAGAAACGGGACAAACGATCCTTGCAGGTATGGGTGAGCTTCACCTGGATATCATCATCGATCGGATGCGCCGTGAATTCAAAGTAGAAACGAACGTAGGTAAACCTCAGGTTGCTTATCGTGAAACGTTCCGTGTTCCGGCTCGCGTTGAAGGTAAGTTCGTACGTCAGTCCGGTGGTCGTGGTCAATACGGTCACGTCTGGGTTGAATTTGAACCGCTCGAACCAGGTACAGGTAACCAATTCGACAGCAGAATCGTCGGCGGTGCTGTTCCTAAAGAATACATCGGACCTGCTCAACAAGGTATCGAAGAAGCAATGCAGAACGGTGTTCTTGCTGGCTTCCCGGTTGTTGACGTAAAAGCGACGATCGTCGATGGTTCCTACCATGACGTCGACTCCAGTGAAATGGCGTTTAAGATCGCTGGTTCGATGGCTCTGAAAGCAGCTAAAGACAAATGTCAACCTGTTCTGCTTGAGCCAATCATGAAAGTTGAAGTAACGGTACCTGAGGAGTACATGGGTGACGTTATGGGTATGCTGAACTCTCGCCGTGGCCGTATCGAAGGTATGGATTCCCGTGGTGGTGCGCAAATTATCCGTGCGAAAGTGCCTCTCTCCGAAATGTTCGGTTACTCGACGACCCTTCGCTCCGGTACACAAGGACGCGGCGTGTTCTCGATGGAACTCTCCCACTATGAAGAAGTTCCGAAGAACATCGCTGAAGAAATCGTGTCCAAGCATAAAGGGGCCGAATAATTTAATGTATTTGCCGATCGAAGGGCATACTCCTTTGATCGGTCACACATAACAATCCATATTTTAAGGAGGAACTGTTTAAAATGGCAAAGGCTAAATACGAACGTACAAAACCGCACGTTAATATCGGTACGATTGGTCACGTCGACCATGGTAAAACAACTCTGACTGCGGCCATCACGACTGTATTGTCCAAAAAATACGGCGGTGCAGCCGTAGCTTTCGACCAAATCGACAAAGCTCCAGAAGAACGCGAACGCGGTATCACAATCTCGACGGCACACGTTGAGTACGAAACGAACAACCGCCACTACGCACACGTTGACTGCCCAGGGCACGCCGACTATGTTAAAAACATGATCACCGGTGCTGCTCAAATGGACGGCGCTATCCTGGTTGTATCCGCAGCTGACGGCCCAATGCCGCAAACTCGCGAACACATCCTGCTGTCCCGTAACGTAGGTGTTCCTTACATCGTTGTATTCTTGAACAAATGCGACATGGTTGAAGACGAAGAGTTGCTTGAACTGGTTGAAATGGAAGTTCGCGACCTGCTGAACGAATACGAGTTCCCAGGCGACGACACTCCAATCATCCGCGGTTCCGCTCGTGAAGCTCTGCAAAACCCAGAAGGCGAATGGGCTCAAAAGATCATCGAAATGTTCGAAGTGATCGACGAGTACATTCCGCTGCCTGAGCGCCCAATCGACAAACCGTTCCTGATGCCTGTCGAGGACGTATTCTCGATCACTGGCCGCGGTACAGTTGCTACTGGCCGTGTAGAACGCGGTACGGTTAAAGTCGGCGACGAAGTTGAAATCGTGGGTATCGTTGAAGAAACGAAAAAATCCGTCGTTACCGGCGTTGAAATGTTCCGTAAGTTGCTCGACTCCGCTCAAGCGGGCGACAACATCGGTGCTCTGCTTCGCGGTATTGACCGTAAAGAAATCGAACGCGGTCAAGTATTGGCTAAACCAGCTACCGTTAACCCGCATACTGAGTTCACCGCTCAAGTATACGTATTGACGAAAGAAGAAGGCGGACGCCATAAGCCGTTCTTCTCCGGCTACCGTCCTCAGTTCTACTTCCGTACAACGGACGTAACTGGCATCATCAACCTGCCAGAAGGAACTGAAATGGTTATGCCTGGCGACAACATCGAAGTTACCGTTCAACTGATCTCCCCGATCGCGATCGAAGAAGGAACTCGCTTCTCCATCCGTGAAGGCGGCCGTACAGTTGGATCCGGTGCCGTTGTTTCCATCAACAAATAAGAAGGCTTAACCGCCTGATAGAAGGAGCTGCTCTCCGATTTCGGAGTGCAGCTCTTTTACTTTATTTAGGGAATGAAAATTTGCGAATTATACTTGCATTCCGCCTACCTTTTCTATATAATAGTGAATGTTGTTCTGTGACGTTGCGATGATGTGGGAGGTTACTGACACACCCGGCCCCTTTGCCATGGGAGGGTGGCCAGAAAATTTCCACGGAGTATGTCCGATACTAAATTGGGCGATAGAAGGAGGGACTAAAATGGCAAAGCAAAAAATTCGTATTCGTTTGAAAGCTTACGACCACAGAATTCTTGATCAATCCGCAGAGAAAATCGTTGAAACGGCAAAACGTTCGGGTGCAGGCGTATCCGGGCCGATCCCGTTGCCAACTGAGAAACAAGTGATTACTATTCTCCGTGCGGTGCACAAGTACAAGGATTCCCGGGAACAATTCGAACAACGTACGCATAAGCGTCTGATCGACATTGTGAACCCGACTCCACAAACTGTGGATGCCTTGATGCGCTTGGACCTGCCGTCCGGTGTAGATATCGAAATTAAATTGTAATACCTACTATTGTAAGGTAACCAGGAAAGGAAAAGAGGTGTCAACATGAAAGGTATCTTAGGGAAGAAACTTGGTATGACTCAAGTGTTTACTCCGGAAGGGAATGTCATTCCTGTAACGGTTATTGAGGCTAGCTCTAACGTAGTTCTGCAGAAGAAAGACCTGGAGAACGACGGTTACGAAGCGATTCAGCTTGGCTACTCCGATAAGAAGGAAGCTAGAGCTAACAAGCCGGAAGTTGGGCATGCAAAGAAAGCAGGCACAACGCCTAAGCGCTACGTTCGCGAAATTCGCGGTGTTGATTTGGCAGGATACGAGGTTGGCCAAGAGGTCAAAGTCGATATTTTTGCTGAAGGCGAATTTGTTGACGTAACAGGTATTTCGAAAGGTAAAGGGTTCCAAGGCGTAATCAAACGCTGGGGACAAAGCCGCGGCCCGATGGCTCACGGTTCCCGTTACCATCGTAGACCTGGTTCCATGGGTTCCATCGCAGCAAACCGCGTATTTAAAGGTAAAAACCTGCCTGGACATATGGGACATGAAACTGTAACGATTCAAAACCTTGAAGTTGTTAAAGTCGATGCAGAACGCAATGTCTTGCTCGTGAAAGGTTCCATTCCTGGACCGAAAAACAGCTTCGTTAAAGTAAAACAAACTACTAAGAAATAATTAACCCTCAGGAAAGGAGGAACAACAAATGCCAAAAGTAGCACTTTTCAATATTAGCGGTAGCCAAGTGGGCGAAGTAGAATTGAACGATGCCGTATTCGGAATTGAGCCGAACACGCATGTTCTTCATGAAGCTGTAGTGATGCAACGTGCTTCCCTGCGTTTCGGTACGCACAAAGTTAAAGGACGCTCCGAAGTTCGTGGCGGCGGCCGTAAACCTTGGAAACAAAAAGGTACAGGTCGTGCACGCCAAGGTTCGATCCGCGCTCCTCAATGGAAAGGCGGCGGTACGGTATTCGGACCAACTCCGCGCAGCTATTCCTATAAACTGCCTAAGAAAGTTCGTCGTTTGGCGATCAAATCGGCGCTTTCGTCGAAAGTGATCGATCAGGACATCATCGTATTGGATGCCCTTGCGATGAATGCTCCAAAAACGAAAGAATTTGCAGCGATCTTGAATAACCTGAAAGTGGAACGTAAAGCTCTGGTTGTAGCTCCTAACTATGACGACAACATTGCGCTTTCCGCTCGTAACATTCCAGGCGTGAAGTTCGTGGCAGCAGACGGCATTAATGTTCTTGACGTGCTGACGCACGACAAACTGATCATTACGAAAGAAGCAGTTCAGAAGGTAGAGGAGGTGCTCGCGTAATGAAGGATCCTCGCGATATTATCAAACGCCCGGTGATTACGGAACGTTCCACGGAATATATGAACGACCTGAAATATGTCTTTGAAGTAGACATTCGCGCGAACAAAACGGAAATCAAACAAGCAGTTGAGTCGATTTTCGGCGTGAAGGTGAAGAACGTAAACACCCTGCGTGTTCCCGGGAAGTTGAAACGTTACGGACGCTACTCCGGATACACTCCAGAATGGAAAAAAGCGTTTGTTACATTAACACCTGAAAGCAAGCCACTCCAATTTTTTGAATCGGTATAAAATCGCTTAAAGTAAGGAGGGAAATCTCGTGCCAATCAAAAAGTACAAACCGACTTCCCCGGCTAGACGTGCGATGAGCGTGTCGACCTTCGAAGAAATTACGACGGATCAGCCGGAGAAATCTTTGCTTGCGCCGCTGAGCAAAACGGCCGGCCGCAACAACCAAGGTAAAATCACTGTTCGTCACCATGGCGGCGGACATAAACGTAAATATCGGATCATCGACTTCAAACGGAACAAAGATGGAATTCCAGGCCGCGTTGCTACGATCGAATACGATCCAAACCGGACTTCGAACATCGCTTTGATCCACTATGCCGATGGTGAGAAACGCTATATCATCGCTCCTAAAGGTTTGAAAGTGGGCGACGTGATCGAATCTGGCGCAGGTTCCGACATCAAAATCGGTAACGCATTGCCGCTGGAGAATATCCCGGTAGGTACCGTGATCCACAACATCGAGCTGAAACCAGGCAAAGGCGGACAACTTGTTCGTGCAGCTGGTACAGAAGCTCAATTGCTCGGTAAAGAGGATAAATACGTAACGATCCGCCTGTCTTCCGGCGAAGTTCGTAAAGTTCTGAAAGTTTGCCGCGCAACCATCGGTTCCGTAGGTAACGGTGACCACGAGCTCGTGAAAATCGGTAAAGCCGGACGCAGCCGCTGGCTGGGCAAACGTCCAGAAGTCCGCGGTGTCGTCATGAACCCGAACGATCACCCACACGGTGGTGGTGAAGGTCGCGCTCCGATCGGCCGTAAATCTCCGTTGTCTCCTTGGGGCAAACCGACCCTTGGTTACAAAACGCGTAAAAAAGGCAAAGCTTCTGATAAATATATCGTTCGCCGTCGCACGAAGTAATCCGCATCTTGCGGATCACTTCGCGGCATGAACGAAGCGTAACTTGCAGCGCATTGTGAAGGGAGGATAAATGAATGAGTCGCAGTCTGAAAAAGGGCCCTTTTGTCGACGGGTACCTGCTTAAGAAAGTGGAAGAAGCGAGCGCTTCGAACAAGAAGGTCGTGATCAAAACTTGGTCCCGTCGCTCCACGATCTATCCGCAATTCATTGGTCATACGTTTGGTGTCTATGACGGCCGCAAGCACGTGCCGGTGTACGTAACCGAGGATATGGTCGGACATAAACTGGGCGAATTTGCTCCAACCCGGACCTACAAAGGTCATACGGATGACGATAAGAAAACGAGACGTTAATAACGATAAGTTCTTCGTTTGAGAGGAGGTAATACTACATGGAAGCTAAAGCACATGCAAGATCGATTCGTATTGCTCCCCGCAAAGCTCAACTCGTGGTTGATCTGATCCGCGGTAAGCAAGTTGGCGACGCGATTGCAATTCTGCGCCATACGCCAAAAGCAGCATCCCCGATCGTGGAGAAGCTGTTGAACTCGGCGATTGCCAATGCTGAACATAACTATTCTATGGATGTAAATAAATTGGTGATTACGCAAGCCTACGTTAACCAAGGCCCGACGATGAAACGTTTCCGTCCGCGGGCAATGGGACGTGCTAGCCGGATCAACAAACGCACCAGCCACATTACTTTGGTGGTATCCGAAAAATAAGGAGGGAAAACGTGTGGGCCAAAAGGTAAATCCGGTCGGATTACGAGTAGGGATTATCCGTGATTGGGAATCCAAATGGTACGCAGGCAAAGATTTCGGTGATCTTTTGCTGGAAGACGTAAAAATTCGTGAACACCTGAAAAATAAACTGAAAGACTCCGCGGTATCTCGGATTGAGATCGAGAGAGCGGCAAATCGTGTGAACGTTACGATCCACACTGCTAAACCGGGCATGGTTATCGGTAAAGGCGGTTCGGAAGTTGAAAACCTGCGCGGTGAAATTACGAAAATTGCAGGCGGCAAAAAGGTTCACATCAACATTTCTGAAATCAAACACCCTGATCTTGACGCAATCTTGGTTGCTGAAAGCATCGCACAACAATTGGAACGTCGCGTTTCTTTCCGTCGTGCGCTGAAACAAGCAATTCAAAGAACAATGCGTTCGGGAGCGAAAGGGATTAAAACGGCAGTCAGCGGTCGTCTCGGCGGTGCTGAAATTGCTCGTACGGAAGGCTACAGTGAAGGAACTGTTCCACTTCATACGCTCCGCGCCGACATCGATTACGGTACGGCAGAAGCGCATACGACTTATGGCCGCATCGGCGTAAAAGTATGGATTTATCGTGGAGAGGTTCTTCCTACGGCTAAGAAACAACAAGCTGCTCAGGAAGGAGGCAACTAATCATGTTGGTACCAAAACGCGTAAAACACCGCAAGCAACAACGCGGGAATATGAGAGGCCAAGCAAAAGGCGGCACCGAACTGAACTTCGGTGAATACGGCCTGCAGGCTCTGGAGCCGTCTTGGATCACAAACCGTCAAATCGAAGCAGCGCGTATCGCGATGACTCGTTACATCAAACGTGGCGGTAAAGTATGGATTAAGATTTTCCCTGACAAGCCGATTACTCAGAAGCCTCTTGAAGTCCGGATGGGTAGCGGTAAAGGTAACGTCGAAAAATGGGTCGCAGTTGTGAAGCCGGGCAAAATCATGTTTGAGCTTGCCGGGGTATCGGAGGAAGTTGCACGCGAAGCTATGCGTCTTGCTGCCCACAAACTGCCGATCAAAACGAAGTTTGTGAAACGTGAAGAATTGGGTGGTGAAGCAAATGAAAGCTAATGAACTTCGCAACTTAACCACTGCAGAAATCGAACAAAAAATCGCAGGTTTTAAAGAAGAACTCTTTAACCTCCGTTTTCAGTTGGCTACCGGCCAACTCGATAATCCGACTCGGATCCGCGATGTGCGTAAGGAAATAGCTCGTGCTAAAACCGTTATCCGTGAAAGAGAACTTGGGATTACTAGTTAAGAAGCGCTGAGCGAATCTAGCAAAGCGCCTAAGTCCAGGAAGGAGGCAAACCATGAGCGAACGTAACAGCCGTAAAGTGCAAATTGGTAAAGTTGTCAGCGACAAGATGGACAAAACGATCGTTGTAGCTGTTGAAACTTACAAGAAGCATGACTTGTACCATAAGCGCATTAAATACACGAAGAAATTTAAAGCGCATGATGAGAACAACACCGCGAAAATCGGTGACATCGTTAAAATCGCCGAAACTCGCCCGCTGTCCAAAGACAAACGCTGGAGACTCGTTGAAGTCGTTGAAGAAGCGGTTATCATTTAATAGCACGGTAGCTTAGACCGAAAGGAGGAAATATCCATGATTCAACCATTTACACGTTTGCAGGTTGCTGACAACTCCGGCGCGAAGGAACTGATGTGTATCCGCGTTTTGGGTGGTACGGGTCGTCGTACGGCACAAATCGGAGATCTGATCGTTTGCTCCGTTAAACAAGCAACACCAGGCGGCGTTGTCAAAAAAGGTGATGTAGTTAGAGCGGTAGTCGTTCGTACGAAACGTTCGGTTCGTCGTAAAGACGGTTCCTACATCGCATTCGACGAAAACGCAGCAGTTGTTGTTAAAGAAGATAAGAGCCCACGCGGAACGCGTATCTTCGGACCTGTTGCCCGTGAACTTCGCGACAAGGACTTTATGAAGATCGTTTCCTTGGCTCCGGAAGTTATCTAAGAACACCCCATAAGCCAACGGGGAGCCCGATTTAACAGGAGGTGTAAACCAAGTGCCTAGACTGAAGAAGATTCTTGAATCTCATAACAATAAGCTGCACGTCAAAAAGGACGACACGGTTATCGTGATTTCCGGTAAAGACAAAGGCAAAAAAGGCCGCGTCATCGCCGCATATCCTCGTGAAAACCGCGTGCTTGTGGAAGGCGTGAACATGGTTAAGAAACATCAAAAACCAAACCAACTGAACCCACAAGGCGGCATCATCGAGAAGGAAGCTCCGATTCACGTTTCGAACGTTATGCACGTTGATCCGAAGAGCGGAAAAGTAACCCGTATCGGTTACAAAGTATTGGACAACGGCAAAAAAGTTCGCGTAGCGAAGAGATCCGGAGAAGTAATCGACTAATCGAGAAACGTTAAGAAAGGAGGTCCATGATTCATGGCAGCAAGATTGAAAGAACGCTTTTTGAACGAAGTAACACCTGCTTTGATTCAAAAATTCAACTATACAACCGTAATGCAAGTGCCGAAGATCGAGAAAGTGGTAATCAACATGGGTGTTGGTGACGCTGTAGCGAACTCGAAGGTACTTGATTCCGCAGTAAACGATATGCAGCTGATCGCTGGTCAAAAGCCGGTTATCACCCGCGCAAAGAAATCTATCGCTGGTTTCAAACTGCGTGAGAACATGCCGATCGGTGTGAAGGTAACTCTTCGCGGAGACCGCATGTATCATTTCCTTGACAAACTGTTTAACGTAACGCTTCCGCGTGTCCGTGACTTCCACGGTGTATCGACGAAAGCATTTGACGGTCGCGGTAACTATACGCTGGGCCTGAAAGAGCAACTGATCTTCCCTGAGATCGAATACGATCAAGTGGATAAAGTACGCGGTATGGATATCGTCATCGTAACGACGGCGAAAACCGACGAAGAATCCCGCGAGCTCTTGAGCGGGCTCGGCATGCCGTTTGCTAAGTAATCCGTCCATTTTCTCCGAAACTATTTAGGAGGTGTCAGGCTAAGTGGCTAAAACTTCGATGAAAGTTAAACAACAACGTACACCTAAATTCAAAGTTCGGGCTTACACCCGGTGTGAACGTTGTGGTCGCCCACATTCGGTATTGCAAAAGTACAAAATTTGCAGAATTTGCTTCCGTGAATTAGCTTATAAAGGCCAGATTCCTGGCGTGAAAAAAGCAAGCTGGTAATTAATCAACAACGGGAAGGAGGTTTACACGTATGACTATGTCAGATCCAATTGCAGATATGCTTACTCGTATTCGTAACGCCAACACGGTGCGTCACGAGACGGTTGAACTGCCTGCGTCCACGATCAAGAAACAAATCGCTGAGATCCTGAAGCGTGAAGGTTTCATCCGTGACGCTGAATATATCGATGATAACAAACAAGGGATCATCCGTATTTTCCTGAAATACGGCCCGAACAACGAACGCGTTATCTCTGGACTTAAGAGAATCAGTAAACCAGGCCTTCGCGTGTACACGAAAAGCAATGAAATTCCTCGTGTCCTCGGCGGCTTGGGTATCGCGATTATCTCCACTTCCAAAGGTGTCATGACTGACAAGGAAGCTCGTCAGTCCAAAGCCGGCGGCGAAGTCCTCTGCTACGTTTGGTAATTTACGTCTTATAACAAGGAGGTGCAATACATGTCTCGTATTGGTCGCAAACCAATCACAGTACCAAGTGGTGTGGATGTCACACTTGATAATAGCGTCATTACAGTTAAAGGTCCGAAAGGTACTTTGACTCGTGAGCTTCACAAGGACATCAAGGTAACGGTTGAAGGTAACGTCATTACCGTTGAACGTCCTTCTGACAATAAATTACATCGTTCCCTGCATGGCACGACCCGTTCCGTTGTCAGCAACATGGTCAGCGGGGTAACGGAAGGTTTCTCCAAATCGCTCGAGCTGGTTGGTGTCGGTTACCGCGCAAGCTTGTCCGGCAAAAAACTGGTTCTGAACGTTGGTTACTCCCATCCGGTAGAAATTACGCCGGAAGAGGGCATCGAATTCGAAGTACCTTCGAATACGAAGATCATCGTTAAAGGGATCAATAAAGAACGCGTAGGCGAATATGCCGCTAAAATTCGTTCTGTCCGTGAGCCTGAGCCATATAAAGGCAAAGGGATCAAGTATGAAGGCGAACGCATTATTCGCAAGGAAGGTAAAGCCGGTAAGAAGAAATAAGTTTCTTCTTAACGTGCCTAGCCTTCTGGCGTCTTGAAACGAAATGTCCGATAGCGGTAAACCGAAGGGAGTGAAATGGAAGTCATGATTACAAAAGCTGATAAGAACAAAGCACGTCTGAAAAGACATCTGCGTGTACGTAAGAAAGTCCAAGGAACGGCAGCTCGTCCAAGACTGAACGTATACCGTTCTTCCAAACATATCTACGCTCAACTGATCGACGACGTAGCAGGCGTAACGGTGGCTAGCGCATCGACGGTCGATAAAGAACTGAGCGGTTCGATCGGTAACGGCGGCAACGTGGAATCCGCTCGTAAAGTGGGCGAATTGATCGCAAAACGCGCACAAGCGAAAGGATACAAGAGCGTTGTTTTTGACCGTGGAGGATATCTGTACCATGGACGGATTCAGGCGCTGGCTGACGCAGCCCGCGAAGCAGGCCTGGAATTCTAAAAATCATCACTAAAAGGAGGTTAACGACTTGCGTGTAGATCCGAACACTTTAGAACTGACAGAAAGAGTTGTAAACATTAACCGCGTAGCTAAAGTAGTTAAAGGCGGACGCCGTTTCAGCTTCAGTGCACTCGTGGTTGTCGGCGACGGCAAAGGCTGGGTTGGCGCTGGGATCGGTAAGGCAGGCGAAGTACCTGACGCGATCCGTAAAGGCATTGAAGATGCGAAGAAAAATCTTGTGCATGTTCCGCTCGTAGGTACTACGATCCCTCACCAAGTAATCGGGCATTTCGGAGCTGGCCGCGTTCTGTTGAAACCGGCATCCGAAGGTACCGGGGTTATCGCCGGCGGTCCAGTTCGTGCGGTTCTTGAACTGGCTGGCGTAGGCGACATTTTGACTAAATCTTTGGGTTCTTCGAATTCCATCAACATGGTCAACGCGACTTTGGAGGGCTTGTCCCGTCTGAAACGTGCTGAGGATGTTGCGAAATTGCGCGGTAAAACCGTCGAAGAACTTCTCGGTTAAGGAGGGAATCTCATGGCTAAACTGCAAATTACCCTCGTGCGTAGTTTGATCGGTCGTCCGGAGAACCAACGTACTACCGTGAAAACCTTGGGTCTTCGCAAAATTAACCAATCCGTTGTTCACAACGATAACCCAGCCATTCGCGGCATGGTGAATCAAGTGAGCCACCTGGTTTCGGTTAAAGAAATCGAAGGCTAAGGATAGCGTAAGCTTATTAATTGCCAACAATAAATAAGGAGGTGCAACGAACGATGAAGTTACATGAGCTTTCCCCAGCTCCTGGTTCCCGCCACACGCGCAAACGTGTCGGCCGCGGTACAGGCAGCGGTATGGGTAAAACATCTACTCGCGGTCACAAAGGTCAAAACGCTCGTTCCGGCGGTGGTGTGCGTCCGGGCTTCGAAGGCGGTCAAAACCCGCTGTATCGTCGCTTGCCAAAACGCGGGTTCATCAATCCGACGCGGAAAGAGTATGCGATTGTGAACATCGAAGATTTGAACAACTTTGCGGCGGATACGGAAGTAACTCCTGAGCTGTTGTTTGAACAAGGAATCGTGAAAGACGCGAAGAGCGGCATCAAGATTCTCGGCAACGGTGAAGTTACTGTCAAACTGACAGTTAAAGCGAATAAGTTCTCCCAATCTGCGGTAGAGAAAATCGAGGCTGCCGGCGGTAAAACCGAGGTGATCTAATGTTTAAAACCATTAAGAACATATGGCATGTTCAAGACCTTCGCAACCGCATCTTGTTTACGTTGTTTATCTTCCTCATTTACCGGATCGGTTCCTTCGTTCCGGTTCCGGGCGTTAATAAAGAGGTCTTTGAGGCGACAAACAACGCAGCAGGAAACAACTTGTTAGGGCTCTTGAACACCTTCTCGGGCGGCGCCCTGAAGAACTTCTCGATCTTTGCCCTCGGGATCATGCCTTATATCACGGCTT
The DNA here is from genome assembly GCF_025151705.1 of Paenibacillus sp. p3-SID1389. Lineage (NCBI taxonomy): Bacteria > Bacillati > Bacillota > Bacilli > Caryophanales > Paenibacillaceae > Paenibacillus > Paenibacillus sp. p3-SID1389. The sequence goes on from NZ_JALXVO010000039.1 coordinate 26,956, forward strand.
CCATCATCGTACAGCTCTTGTCGATGGACGTCATTCCGAAATTTGCGGAATGGGCTAAGCAAGGGGAACACGGTAAGAAGAAAATGGCCCAAGTGACCCGTTACGGAACGGTCATTTTGGCCCTTATTCAGGCGTTTGCTACGTCGATTGGCTTTAACCGTTTGTACAATACGGATATGGTGCCGAATGCAACTTTTGGTGACTATCTCGTCATCGCCATCGTGTTGACAGCCGGTACTTCTTTCCTGATGTGGTTAGGTGAGCAGATTACCGAAAGAGGGATTGGTAACGGGATCTCGCTGATTATCTTTGCCGGGATCGTTGCCTCCATCCCTACGCACATTACGACGATTGCGCAATCGGATTTTATCATTGAAGGCCAGCCTTTCATCAATGTGGTGAAATCCATCGCGATTCTCTTGGTGTGCATCTTGATCGTCATCGGTGTTATCTACGTACAACAAGCGATCCGGAAAATCCCGGTCCAATACGCAAAGCGTGTGGTAGGTAACAAAATGTATGGCGGGCAGAATACGCATATTCCGCTCAAGATCAACGCTGCCGGCGTGATTCCGGTCATTTTTGCAGTTTCCTTGCTGCAATTCCCGGTCGTGATCGCCAGCTTCTGGTCGCCGTACGCATGGGCGCAGTGGATTACGACCCATTTGTCTACCAACCGTCCGCTTGGGATGGTGCTTTATGTGATCATGATCATCGGCTTTACGTTCTTCTATACGTTCGTGCAGATGAACCCGCAGCAGATGGCTGAGAACATGAAGAAAAACGGCGGCTACATTCCAGGGATCCGTCCTGGTAAAGCGACGGAAACCTATTTGACTCGGGTGTTAACCCGTTTGACGATGACCGGTGCGCTTTTCCTTGCTGCCATCTCCATTCTCCCTATGGGATTGGGGGCTATCGCAGGGTTGCCAAGCACGGTCTTGATCGGCGGTACATCGATCCTCATCGTGATCGGCGTTGCGCTGGATACGATGAAGACGATTGAAGGCCAATTGATCAAACGTCACTATAAAGGTTTTATCAATAAATAGTCGGTAGGTACCAGGAACAGAGGACGTGCAAACGTCCTTGCCTGGCACCTAACTGAGCTATTTCTTGTTGTAGAGAAGTGTTGGAGGGAGTGAGAAACATGAACCTACTATTCATGGGGCCTCCCGGAGCAGGAAAAGGAACACAAGCCGAGACAATCGTTAACGAATTCGGTATTCCTCATATCTCTACCGGCGACGCATTTCGCCTGGCAATCAAACAGGGAACACCTGTGGGGATGAAAGCGAAGGAATATATGGATCAGGGACTGCTCGTGCCTGATGATGTGACAGTGGGGATCGTTCGCGAACGCTTGCAGCAGCCCGATTGCGAAAAAGGTTTCTTATTGGACGGTTTTCCAAGAACCCTTTCGCAAGCGGAATCGCTGGATGAGCTGCTTGATAGCATGGGTCGCAAGCTGGACCACGTCATCAACCTGAAAGTGGACCGGAACAAGCTGCTGGCGCGGCTGACGGGACGCCGGATTTGCAAATCCTGCGGCGCCACTTATCATGTGATCTTTAATCCTCCGGGGCAGGAAGGTGTTTGTGATAAATGCGGCGGCGAGTTATACCAACGCTCGGATGATAACGAAGAGAGCGTAGGAACTCGTTTGGACGAATATATCAACAAAACCGCACCGCTTCTGAAGTTCTATGAAGATAAAGGCCTGTTGCGTCAGGTAGATGGTGAACAGGAAATCGATGCGGTTTCGAAGGAAATCGTGTCACTACTGCGAGGTTAGGTGTAATGATCATTTGTAAATCCGAAACGGAACTAGGCTTTATGCGAGAAGCTGGGCGGATCGTCGCGGAAACGCACAGGCTCATGGCCCAAGCGATTGAGCCTGGAATTACGACGGGAGAACTCGATCAACTCGCCGATAAATACATTCGCAGTCAGGGCGCCGTGCCGTCCTTTAAAGGTTACAACGGTTTTCCTTACAGCATTTGCGCTTCGGTCAACGAAGAATTGGTACACGGATTTCCCGGCAAACGCAAATTGAACGAAGGCGATATCATTACATTGGATATCGGCGCGGAGTACCGTGGTTTCCATGGGGACTCGGCGTGGACGTATCCGGTAGGTAAAATTTCGGAGGAAGCCAAGCGACTCTTGGAGGTCACCGAAGGTTCCTTGTATGCGGGCCTTGCGCTCGTTAAACCGGATGTTCGATTGTACACGATCTCGCATGCAATTCAGCAATTCATCGAAGCTGCCGGTTTTTCCGTCGTTCGGGAATATGTGGGTCATGGCATTGGCGCGAGCTTACATGAAGAACCGCAAATTCCGAATTATGGTTTGCCCGACCGGGGCCCGCGGCTTAAGCCGGGGATGGTCCTGGCGATCGAACCGATGGTTAACATGGGGAAGCGATATGTTAAAACGCTGGAAGACAACTGGACAGTGGTTACGGTGGATGGCTCGTTGTGCGCTCACTTTGAGCATACGGTAGCTGTTACACCGGACGGGATGGAAATTTTCACGAAACTGGATGCGTAGGTGATGAACGTGAAAGAGCGCTCAGCGCCGCAAATCGGTCAGTTGGTGAAAGTTCTCAAAGGCAGGGATGCCGGTGCGATTTATGTGATTGTCGGGATTCTGGACGACAAATTCGTCTGGATCGCGGACGGAAACAAACGGAAGTTTGATGGACCCAAACGTAAAAATGCCCAGCATCTTGAACTACTGCCCAAAGTTAGCAGCGAGGTTGTTCATAGTTTGCAGGAAAGCGGACGGGTGACGAACGGGAAACTGCGGCATGCAGTTCTTGCTTATCAGAAGTCCGCCAATTCTATGGCTGAAGAGAAAGGAGACTGACTGTGGCTAAAGAAGATGTCATTGAAGTCGAAGGTACGGTCATTGAACCGTTGCCGAATGCAACCTTTAGAGTAGAGTTGGAGAATGGTCATCAAATTCTCGCTCACGTTTCCGGTAAGTTGCGGATGCACTTTATCCGCATTTTGACGGGAGACAAAGTGGTCGTTCAGCTTTCGCCATATGATTTGACGAAAGGCCGGATCACTTACCGCAAATAGACTATACCCATTACGGTAAAGTTGTGGTACAATATTCAGGTTGAGTTGTTTCAGAGAGTAGTTTATGATTAGAATGCGTGCGATTGGATTTTTGCTTTCGCAAAATAAGAACGTATGCTTTCGATCCCAGTTTTACTTCTGTAAAACTTTTAGGAGGTAATCAGCATGAAGGTAAGACCTTCTGTAAAGCCGATTTGCGAAAAATGCAAAGTCATTCGTCGCAAAGGCAATGTCATGGTGATTTGCGAAAATCCGAAACACAAACAAAAACAAGGTTAATTGAAGGGGGTGTAGCGTAAAATGGCACGTATTGCTGGTGTGGATTTGCCACGTGATAAACGCGTTGAGATCGCCTTAACTTACATTTTCGGAATCGGTAAAACGACTTCCCAGAAAATCCTGAAAACAACAGGCATCAATCCGGACACTCGTGTTCGTGATTTGACGGAAGATGAGGTTAGCAAACTACGCGAAACGATCGACAAAACGGTCAAGGTTGAAGGTGACCTGCGTCGTGAAATTTCCTTAAATATTAAACGTTTGATCGAAATTGGCTGCTACCGCGGAGTGCGTCATCGTCGCGGCTTGCCGGTTCGCGGACAACGTACGAAAACGAATGCCCGTACTCGTAAGGGTCCTCGTCGTACTGTAGCGAACAAGAAGAAATAAGAAGGGGGGATAACAGACAATGGCTAAACCAAAGAAAGTCGTACGTACGAAACGTCGTGACCGGAAAAATATTGAATCTGGTGTGGCTCATATCCGCTCCACGTTCAATAACACGATCGTCACCATTACGGATCCACACGGTAACGCGATTTCCTGGGCGAGCTCCGGCGGTCTTGGATTCAAAGGTTCCCGTAAGTCGACTCCGTTTGCTGCGCAAATGGCTGCTGAATCTGCTGCCAAAGCTGCGATGGAACATGGCATGAAAACCGTTGAGGTTATGGTTAAAGGCCCTGGTGCCGGCCGTGAGGCCGCTATCCGCTCCTTGCAAGCGGCAGGCCTTGAAGTCAACATGATCAAAGACGTTACTCCAATTCCTCATAACGGCTGCCGTCCTCCAAAACGCCGCCGCGTTTAATGAAGCCGCGCTGAAGCCGTGGTATAACACCAGCGTCAATTGGGAACAATGGATGTTTAGGCATACTACGTTACGAACTTCAGCATCTTAGGCAGATTGAAAGGAACGACGTTTTGAAGGAGGGGTACTTTCGTGATAGAAATCGAAAAGCCAAAAATCGAGACCGTAGAAGTTAACGATGAAGGCACCTATGGGAAATTTGTAGTAGAACCACTTGAACGTGGGTATGGCACCACACTGGGCAACTCGCTTCGCCGGATTTTGCTCTCTTCTCTGCCGGGTGCTGCGGTAACCTCGGTCCAAATCGATGGAGTTCTGCATGAATTCGCAACCGTACCGGGCGTTATGGAGGACGTTACGGAGATCATCCTGAACCTGAAAGCACTCTCGCTGAAAATTCATTCGGATGAGGAGAAGATCCTCGAAATCGATGCAGAAGGCGAAGGCGTTGTTACGGCAGGAGATATCCGTGCGGACAGCGATGTGGAAATTTTGAATACGGATCTGCATATTGCTACGCTTGAACCGGGTTCGAGACTTCACATGCGCATCTACGCAGGCCGCGGACGTGGTTACGTTCAGGCAGATCGAAATAAACGAGATGATCAACCGATCGGTGTCATTCCCGTCGATTCGATCTATACCCCGATTACTCGGGTCAATTACGTGGTAGAGAATACCCGGGTTGGCCAAGTGACCAACTACGACAAGCTTACGCTTGAAGTGTGGACCGATGGCAGTATCAGACCTGAAGAAGCGGTAAGCCTCGGCGCGAAAATTTTGACCGAGCATCTCTTCTTGTTCGTAGGCCTTACGGACGAAGCGAAAGACGCGGAAATCATGGTCGAGAAGGAAGAAGACAAGAAAGAAAAAGTGCTTGAAATGACGATTGAAGAGCTTGATCTCTCCGTTCGTTCCTATAACTGCCTCAAACGTGCCGGTATCAATACGGTACAAGAGCTTACGACGAAAACCGAAGAAGATATGATGAAGGTACGTAACCTTGGTCGCAAATCTTTGGAGGAAGTTCAAGAGAAGCTCCAAGAGTTAGGTTTGGGATTGCGCACTGAAGAATAAGTTGACTTGAATCGTTCTAGCGAAGGAGGGAAAACTCATGGCATACCAAAAGTTGGGCCGCGATTCCAGCGCACGTAAAGCATTGTTCCGTGACCTGGTAACCGACCTGTTCTTATACGAACGCATCCAAACGACGGAAGCGAAGGCGAAAGAAGTTCGTTCGATCGCTGAGAAGCTGATCACCAAGGCAAAACGTGGTGACCTGCATGCCCGTCGTCAAGTGGCAGCTTACGTTCGTCGCGAATCGATCGATGGCGAGCAGGATGCAATCCAAAAGCTGTTCACCGAACTGGCAACTCGTTATTCCAGCCGTCCAGGCGGATACACTCGTATCCTGAAGCTGGGACCTCGCCGCGGCGACGCTGCTCCTATGGTTTATCTGGAACTGGTAGATCGCGCGTAATTCGGGGATTCCCCAATCTAGCGTGTAAAACTCTCTGTCGGCTCGCCTTACGGCTAAGCTTTCGGAGAGTTTTTTTATTGAGAAAATGTGTGGCCTTGAGAAAGGAAGGGACCGATGCGCAACTTGCTGATGACCGTCAGCTATGACGGAACCAACTATTTCGGCTTTCAGACCCAACCGGGCGGAAATACGGTTCAGGATCATATTGAGGGAGCCATCCGCCAATTAACGGGAGAAACGGTGAAAATCCATGGCTCTGGACGAACCGACGCCGGGGTGCATGCCAGGCAGCAGCCATTTCACTTTCACACCGATTCGCGTATTCCCGTGGAACGTTGGTGTTTGGCGCTTAATGCGCGTCTTCCTTCCGATATCCGCGTGTTGACGGCTCGGGAGGTCCCTCTGACCTTCCATTCACGGCATTCGGCCAAGCGGAAAACCTACCGCTACACCATTAATACCAACCGATTCCCGGATGTGTTCCAACGGAACTATCAGTTTCATCATCCCGGACAACTCAATGTTGATGCTATGCAGGCAAGTCTGCCGTATTTGGTTGGTACCCACGACTTCACTTCGTTCGCCTCGCGTCAGTCCACGAAGCTAAGCCATGTTCGTACGATATATGATGCCCGGATCGTGGTGGATTCATTAGCAAAAATACCTGGAACAACGGGCCAGGGGATCGTCCATTTTTATGTCACGGGGAGCGGATTCCTGCAGCATATGGTCCGAATCATCGTTGGCACCTTAATCGAGATCGGTGAAGGCAAACGTACGCCTGAATCGATCCAGGCGATTTTGGAGGCGAAAGACCGGACTGCCGCAGGCCCAACGGCCGAGAGCAAAGGGCTGATGCTCTGGAGTGTGGAATACGAAGAAGAAGATTTGTGTGATTGAAGCGGTTGCGGCTGGAAGCTTGATTTTTTCGGGATAACCTTTGAAAAAGGCTTGCGTATTAACTTGGCTTCCTGTAAAATAAAAGTTGTGTTTTCTTGATGGCTATCCCACAGCCCCCAGTCAAGAAAGCCGCTTAAACAAGAATTTTATGCTTGCTAAACATGAATGAAACGATCGAAGATAAATCTGCTGACTTTGGTCAAGCGACCCGAAGAGCATGATCGTGTTCAGCAGGATGAACCATTTCGGACGAATTTGAAGGAGGATCTTTACATGCGTACCACTTATATGGCGAAGCCAGGCGAAGTAGAGCGCAAATGGCACATCATCGATGCCGAAGGCAAAACGCTGGGCCGCTTGGCTAGCGAAGCTGCAGCTCTTATCCGCGGTAAACACAAACCACAATTTACTCCACATGTTGACTGCGGCGACTTTGTGATCGTCATCAACGCGGAGAAAATCGCCCTGACCGGCAAAAAGCTCGATAACAAAAAATATTATCGTCATTCCCTGCATCCGGGCGGTTTGAAAGTGACCGTTGCCAAGGATTTGCTGAGAACGAAACCTGAACGTGTAATTGAGTCCGCCGTTCACGGCATGCTGCCTAAAACTCGCCTTGGCGAGAAAATGAAGCTGAGACTGAAAGCTTACGCGGGCACTGAGCATCCACATGCGGCACAAAAACCTGAAGTTTACGAACTTCGCGGATAATTAAAAGGGAGGACAGTTTCATGGCACAAGTACAATACTATGGGACAGGTCGTCGTAAACATTCGGTAGCTCGTGTTCGCCTTGTACCGGGTGAAGGACGCATTGTCATCAATAAACGCGACATCAACGATTATTTTGGTCTGGAAACGCTGAAGCTGATCGTAAAACAACCGCTGACTTTGACGGAAACGCTGGGTAACTACGACGTTATCGTCATCGCTCATGGCGGCGGTATCTCCGGTCAAGCTGGCGCAATCCGCCACGGGATTTCCCGTGCACTGCTCAAAGCAGATCCGGAACTCCGTCCTGCATTGAAGAAAGCAGGCTTCTTGACGCGTGACCCACGGATGAAAGAACGGAAGAAATACGGCCTCAAAGCAGCTCGCCGTGCTCCTCAGTTCTCGAAACGTTAATCTTTATATTGCATACGAAAGTCCCTTTCCGTTTTGGAAAGGGGCTTTTTTGCGTTTATATTGAAGGTTTCTTTGGACTTTTTTTCATTTTGGATTTTTTAGTATTGACTTCTAGGGGGAATGCCATATACTTTTAAATATAATTCAAATCTGATTAGTTGGAATAATCGTATGCCTTGTTTAACCTGATGCGGGAGGTCTGAAGAAAAGTGAATTTATTGGAAAAAGAGCAGTTAATTGCGGCCAGGGCCGAGGAATTTGAGTCGTTATCCCCCCAAGAAATCCTCGCCTGGGCGGTAGAGACGTTTCCGAATATCGCCTTTGCCTGCAGCTTTGGGGCTGAGGATGTCGTTTTGGTCGATATGCTGCAGCAAATCAGCCCGTCTACCGACATTTTTTACTTAGACACGGATTTTCATTTTAAAGAGACTTATGAGACGCGGGACGCGATTGCGGCCAAATACGGACTGGAATTTGTACGGGTATCCCCTACGTTAACGCCGGAGGAACAGGCGCAGAAGTATGGGGAGGAACTGTGGAAGTCGGATCCTAACGCTTGCTGCAACCTGCGTAAGGTTGAGCCGCTGACGCGGGTGTTGGGCCGCTACGAGGCATGGATCACAGGGATTCGCCGCGACCAGGCGCCAACCCGGGCAAATGCGAAGAAAATTGAATACGACACTAAGTTTGGTCTGGTGAAGTTTAATCCTATCGCCAACTGGACCTCGGACGATGTATGGAACTACATTCGCGAGCATCAGCTCATTTATAATCCTTTGCACGACCGCAATTATCCTAGCATTGGCTGCGAACATTGTACCCGTCCGGTAATGCCAGGAGAAGATCCACGCGCAGGACGCTGGTCTGGAACGGAAAAGACGGAATGCGGACTACATCAATAAACGGTGAGGAGAAAAAAATCAGAAGTGGGGGAGATACGGGTGACGTCAATATTACCGCATGGTGGGAGCCTGATTAACCGGGTTGTGACCGGACCACAACGAGAAAGCCTCCTGGAACAGGCGAAGGGCCTTCCGGCCATTCTCATTAATAACTGGACGATTTCGGACCTGGACCTCATTGGGGTGGGGGCATTTTCGCCATTAACCGGGTTTATGAACGAAGACGATTATCGGTCGGTTGTCGATCGCATGAGGCTGGCTGACGGAACGGTATGGAGCATCCCGATTACCCTCTCCGTAGCCCGGGAACAAGCGGAAAGCCTGGAAATTGGAGAACAGGTCGCGTTGGTTGGTGAGCAGGACAGCGTTGTTTACGGTCTGCTTGAGATTGGCAGTATCTATTCCGTTGATCAGGCAGAGGAAGCACGCAAAGTGTTCAAAACCGATGATCCTGCACATCCCGGAGTGAAGAAGCTGCTGGAACGTTCGCCTTACTACGTTGGCGGTTCGATTCAGGTGTTGAACCGGCCCGAACCGGCGCGGTTTAAGGAGTTTTATTTTGATCCGGCGGAGACGCGGCGGATCTTTGCTGAGAAGGGTTGGAGAACGGTGGTAGGGTTCCAGACCCGCAATCCGGTTCACCGGGCACATGAATATATTCAGAAGAGTGCGATGGAAATCGTGGATGCGTTATTCCTGAATCCGCTGGTCGGCGAGACAAAATCGGACGACGTACCGGCAGATGTTCGGATGAAGAGCTATTTGACTCTGCTGAAACACTACTATCCCGCAAATCGCACGTTTCTAGGGGTGTTCCCGGCAGCCATGCGGTATGCCGGACCACGTGAAGCGATTTTCCATGCGATGGTTCGCAAAAATTACGGATGTACGCATTTTATCGTAGGCCGCGATCATGCGGGGGTTGGCGATTACTACGGCACGTATGAGGCCCAAGAAATTTTCTCGAACTTCACGCCCGAGGAGCTTGGCATCACGCCGCTGTTCTTTGAACACAGCTTCTTCTGTACGAAATGCGGGAATATGGCTTCCAGCAAGACCTGCCCGCATCCGAAAGAGGATCATCTGACCTTGTCCGGCACGAAGGTTCGCGGCTTGTTGCGCGATGGGATTTGTCCGCCGCCGGAATTTACCCGGCCGGAGGTTGCCGAGGTCCTGATCGAAGGGATGAAGCAGCAGGTTCAACCAACTTAATTCACGGGGGTTAGCTTAGCCCTGCATGAGTCATATTTATCCACCTTGTCCCATATCATGAGTAATGTCATGAAGGGAGAAAGGTGGCTTTTTTATGCGCGGTCGAGATAAGGTGACGTTATGGATTTCTCTGAACCACATCAAAATAGCGCTGATCGGCGTGGGTCTGGCTGCCGTGATCCTTGGGTTGGCCTTCTACCGAGTGCCGGCGCAGAAAGCCTGGAATTATTGGAGCCTCCCGCTGGCGGGTCAAGTGATCGCCCTGGATGCTGGCCATGGCGGACCGGATGGCGGAGCCAGCAGTAAACAGGGGCTGATCGAGAAAGACATCAATCTCGCCGTCTCTTTATATCTGCGCGATTATTTGCAGCAGGCGGGTGCGGTTGTCGTCATGACCCGCGAGGAGGACAAGGACTTGGCAGCGGCGGACACGAAGGGCTACAGCAAACGGAAGACCGAGGATTTAATGACCCGGGTCCGTTTTATTGAGGAACAGCAGGCCGATCTGCTCGTGAGTATACACATGAACAGCATTCCTTCTCCGCGCTGGCGAGGCGCGCAAACGTTCTATTCCCCTAATCATGCGGATAACGCAAATCTGGCTGCGCTCGTACAGGAAGAGCTTCGACGGAATCTGGAGAACACTGACCGGGTTGCGAACCGTGCGGATAAGAAGGTGTATCTGATTGAAGCGATGAAGATTCCAGCTGTCCTGGTGGAGGTGGGGTTCTTGTCGAATCCAGAGGAAGCGGGGCTGCTTGGGACGGAATCGTACCAGCGGAAAGTAGCCGCTTCCATTTATCAGGGGATCTTGCGATATTATTCTGGAGAAAAAGTACAAACCCCGGCAGAGGATGTCAGGTAATGTTATAATAGACCTAACTATCTGATGAAGTCGAGGTGCTGTCAGTGATTACGAAGGAGCAGCTTCAGGCAACGTTACGCCCGGTTGCAGAACCAACCACAGGTCTCAGTCTAGTCGACCTCCAGTGGATTCGCGATATCATGATTAAGGAAGACCGCGTCTCATTAACCGTTGTCGGCTTTGAGAAAGGCAGTGCGGCACAGGTGGAAGCCGAACGGGAGATCCGCTTCCGCTTATCCGAAGCGGGGGTGAAGGATGTTCATCTTCGCTTCCGTGAAGCTTCGGAGCAGGAACGCGAGGCAGCGTTTAGCGCGGCTCGTCAACCTTCGGATTCATCCCATAGTGAACGCAGCGAACTGAAGGGGCATGGGGCAGGTCTGGAAGGGGTGCCGATTCTTGACCCTAGATCTGGCGTTCAATTTATTGCTGTTGCCAGCGGCAAGGGCGGAGTGGGCAAGTCTACCGTCACGGTAAATTTGGCGGCGGCCCTGGCGCGTCAAGGCAAGAAGGTTGGCTTAATTGATGCCGACATCTATGGCTTTAGCGTTCCCGATATGATGGGGATCGAAGAGGCACCGCTGGTAGAGAACGGCCAAATCTTGCCCGTAGAACGCTTTGGTGTCAAGGTCATGTCGATGGGCTTCTTTATCCAGGACAATAACCCTGTGATTTGGCGGGGACCGATGCTGGGGAAAATGCTTCGGCAATTTTTCAGCGATGTCCAGTGGGGCGATTTGGATTATATGCTGCTTGATTTTCCGCCGGGTACAGGGGATATCGCTCTAGACGTACACCAGATGATTCCGCATAGCAAGGAGATTATCGTCACCACCCCGCATGCCACTGCAGCTTTTGTTGCTGCCCGGGCCGGGGCAATGGCGCTGCGCACGGAACATGAAGTGCTGGGCGTCGTCGAAAACATGGCTTACTACGAGTGCTCCAAATGCGGCGAGAAGGATTATGTCTTCGGACGCGGCGGCGGCGCTCGTTTGGCGGAGTCCTTACATACCGAATTGCTGGCGCAATTCCCGCTGGGAGCGCCGGATAACCATCCGTCCGAGCCGGACTTTTCTCCGTCGGTGTACAAAGCGGAGACCCCGGTTGGTCGGCTGTATGACGAGCTGGCACAGCGCATCGTGCTGAAATGCAAAAAAGACTGACCCTTAACGGGTCGGTCTTTTTTTGGGGGGGGATGAGCGTTAGCTTGCGGCTTAAGAAGATCCACCGCTGCCTTCGCCCTCTTTGCTTTGGCCGCCTTCATCGCCGCTGCCTTCGTCACCGCCGCCTTCGTCCTGCTTAGGCTCTTTTTCCACCTTCGGCTGCAGTTGCTCTTGAACGACGGTTTTCAACAGCTCAAGCACTTCCAATTTGAACAACGGACTTTGCATCGCTTCCTGCATGACCGTCATGGATTGCTTGCGGTAATCCGGCGTCTTGGTTAAATCGAGGAACATCTTCATGACTTCCGGCGATTTCAGGATTTCGCTGATCGATTTCTGATAAGTAGGGTCTTTGATCAGCTGCATATGGAGCTCTTTGCTTTGGGCGTTGATCGCCTTCGCAAAATCCCCGGCAAACTGCGGATCGGTCATGATCTTCTCGATTTCCTTCTTGTATTCCGGGGAAGTAATCGTCTCCTTGACAGCCATACGCACCTCATTGGAGGTTTGGGACGGGAGAATCATCTTCACCCCAAACGTTCCGCCTCCGCTGCTTCCTCCGGATCCGCCCGACCCGGAACCGGAATCAGAACCGGACTCCGAACCGGATTCTGAGCCGCTGCTTCCGCTTCCGCTTTCGCTGCTGCTTGGAGGATTGCTTAACGCCTCATATATAGCCTTTTTACCTTCGTCAGTCTTAAGAATATCGATAACCATCGATTTCGTTTCTTTATATCCCCCACCCTGGGAAGAGGAGGGGGAGCTTTGTTCAGAACCGCAGGCTGCAAGCGGAAGAGTGAATGTACATAAGAAGCATAAAATCCAACGGGTACCCCGCCATTTCATGGTTCCCTTCCTCCTTATCATCATTGCTAAAGTTAGTATGCGGCTTAAAAACGGAAATATCCCAACGAAAAGCTTAAAAACAATGGTTTTTTACCGGGATCGTTGGTAAAATATTTCGTTAGTGGAGGTGGAAGGGGCTTGAACTTAAAAAAGTGGCTTTACTTATTTGGGACAACCTTAGCCGTAGGGGCGGCGGGGTCGCTGATGGTCGGGCTGTTGCTGCAATGGACCGATACCCTGCAATATAAAGGCCTGACCGATATTTTGGTCAATGTCGGGATATTACTTGGCGTTGGCATTATGGTTAGCGTGTATTCCCAAATGGGCTTTTTCGCATATTTAATGATCAATTATATGGGGAACGGTGTCTTCTCCAGAAGAACATGGCAATATGTGCAGCTGGTCTTAACCGCTTTAGCGCTGCTGGAGCTGATGTTCCTGCGGATATTCGTGGGCGGCGAGAAGAACGGGTTTTCCGACCTGATCCTTGGCATTATCATTCTTATTGTGGCTGTGGGAACTGCGTTTTATAAGGCCAAATTGACGAATGCAACCGCCTGGATTCCCACGTTGTTCTTTATGATTGCAGTTACGATCGTGGAAACTGTCGGCGTATTGAAGATTGGTGTCAATTCCGCGACGGCTTGGATTGTTGCGCCATTAATCGCATGTAATGCTTACCAGATCTTAATTCTACAGCGAGTGTTGAACTCTGGAAATTCAGAAACACAAAAAAGCCCAGCCTAAACTGGGCTTTTTTGCTACAAATTCACAAACCGACAGCGTATTCCAACTGCTTCTTCAGCCACGCTTGATCGCGGACTTCGTTGCCTTGAACGCTGGCTTCCTGCAGCAGATCCGTTACGGTCACAAACTCATAGCCTTGCTTCCGCAGCTCATCGATGATGATCGGCAACGCCTCGTGCGTCTGCTTCACCGAATCGCTGGCATGCAGGAGAACGATATCTCCGGGATGGGCTTTCTTAACGACGCGGTCAACGATGGTTTGAACCCCTTTGTTCATCCAATCCTGGGAGTCAGTATCCCATTGGATGACTTTGTAGCCTTGGCTTGCAGCAATTCTAAGCACGCGCTTATCGAAGTCGCCGTTCGGAAGCCGCAGCAGCTTGGGAGGTTGGCCTGTCACTTCGGTCAAAATCGTATGAGAGGTAGAAATTTGACGGGCAATTTCCTCGTCACTCAGGCTGCTGTAATTCGTGTGTTTATGCCCGTGGCTTCCAATTTCATAGCCTTGCTTCTGAATCGCCTTGACGATGTCCGGATGGGTCTTGCTCCAGGGAGAAGACAGGAAGAAGGTTGCTTTCTGCACATTCTTCTCCTTCAGCACGTTGAGAATCGGCTCGGCCCGCGTATCGCCCCAACTGATATCGAAGGTAAGGGCTATGACTTTTTTGTTCGTGGACACGCTATAAATAGCGGACGGAGCGCTTTCCTCTGAGAATACCGTGACATGGCCCTGCTCCACGTAGATGACGCCGGCAGCAAAAAGGGCCGCAGCGAAGACAAAGAAAAAGCGTTTGATTTTCTTCCCGTTAAGGACATAGAAGAAGTTGTTCATGAACCTTTAAGCCCCTCTCGTTATCAGAATGAAATGATCTGAACTGATCCGCTTGTACAAATGTATGCTTGTTCCACAGCTTTATGACGCTTGGCCGATCATAATTTGAAGGAGATTTGATGCGATGTTCTCGATTCGGAGATTTATCTGCGACTTACGCAAATATAAGAAAGCGATGCTGCTTTCAATCCTGATTTTTGCGGCGGGACTTGCTCTGGGGGCGGCGAACGCCGACACGTTAACCCGCATCGTAATGCCTGACCTCGAACGGCTTAGTCGGGTCAGCCGGGATTTGGCGCAGTCGGATCATCCGGAGTGGAGCTTTTTCCTGTTTATCTTTTTTAATAATGTGACTAAAAGTATCGGTGTGATGCTGCTGGGCGCCATTCTTGGGATCTTACCGGCTTTCTTCTTGCTGATGAACGGCTTGGCATTGGGGTTTGTGGTGATGGCGGCTGGCGGCCGAGGTGAAAATTTGATGGATCTGATCGTTCGTGGTCTGCTTCCCCATGGGATCATTGAAATTCCCGCGATTCTGATCGCCGCAGGCTTTGGGATGCAATTCGGCTACTTGGCACTAAAGAGCTTGGGAGAGGCCGGTTCCAGAGATGCCTCGGAGCGTACGGTGGATTGGAGGGGCTTTCTTGTTTCTGCCGGGCGGGGGGCGGTCTGGATCGTTGTTATGCTGCTGGTTGCTGCGGTGATTGAGAGCACGGTAACTTTTTATCTCGTCGGTGGAGCAGCAAGTTAGGCATTTGAAAGTTAAGCGATCAATGATTTTCGCAAGCATTCATAAATTTCCCAAAAAGTGAGCATAACATTAAAGCATCTATAAATAGACCGATACCTTATAACATGGGTTGAACAAGGAGTGTTGTGCATGCTGGGAATGTTGTTCAGTGATAAGGAATGCAAGGAACTGGATTATGTGCTGCGAAAAGAATTGGATGAAATGCTGCTCGATCTGAACGATACGCGTCTGGATCAAGAGATTCGCCATGCGATCGCCAACCGCTACAAAACGATTTTCCGGATGTATGCTCGCTTTGCTCCCTCCAAAGAATTATCGAAATATGCCCGGCGGGCCCGCTTTCCACAAGCCAAACAATAGGCTAAGATATAGTTGACGGCAGGGCTGTTCTTATGGTAAATTAGCAATCGTCCTTGTTTTACAGGACAAGCAGTTAAGGGCAGGAAAACATTAGCAAGAAAAAAGTTTAAAAAAACTCTTGCAAAAACCTGACTGACTGTGATATATTATAAAAGTCGCCGCTGAAACACAGCGATGACGAAAAAACGAAGTTGATCTTTGAAAACTGAACAACGAGTGAGTAATAAACCGAGATTTAATTCTCGTCAGTTTTGAAATGAGCAAGTCG
>NZ_JALXVO010000004.1:0-139401 GCF_025151705.1 Paenibacillus sp. p3-SID1389
AGGCGCCGCTGCGCGGCCGACCGCCCCGGCCGCGGCGGCGGGGGCCGCGCCCGCGTCGGGCGCGCGGCGCGAGCGGGAGAAGACGCCGGCGCAGCGCGTCTTCATCAAGATCACGGCCGCGGCGGAGAACGCGCGCCTGCTGGAGCGGCTCAAGTTGCTGCTGGAGCGGCATCCCGGCCCGATCGCGACGGTGCTGTTCTACGAAAGCACCGGTAAGCTCTTGGCCTTGAACGAGCGCTACAGCATCAAGCCTTCGCCCGCTTTGATCCGTGAAATGGAGCAGATGCTTGGCCCCGACACGGTCAAAATCAAATGACGGCGATCTGCCAATCTAGAGTCGCCATTACCCGGTTGCCAAAACCCGGTTCTGCACATGTGTGCAGTGCCGGGTTTTTAATTTGCCGGACCCCCACATCAGTTGCAACGGACTCCAGCGACGTTATTCCAGCATTTACGAGAAGACAGGCAAAATAACGGACCTGAGAGACCTTATTTCTTCTCATAGCGCCTGGAATCTCCTGTTTAGAGTTAAATAACGACCGTGGAGTCCGTTACATCGGGAAATGTGCGGGAAATGGGCAAATAGCGTCGCTGAGGTCCGTTAGCGCCGGTAAGCTTCGTCTTGGCGAGGAGCGGTTGGTGGGCGACGGGAGAAAGGGACATGCCATTAGCGCTTGGTGAGCAGATCCGCAGCAAGGGACAAGTTTTAACGAACATTTTCGGAGGGTGGTGCATACACTTAGGAACACGAATGACCAAGAATCGATCATGAAATGAATTCCGGCATCGTCAACAAGCGGGGGCTCCACAACTGGCCACAACGGTCCACATCGATTGGAATCAGTAAATGAGCAGGTACCGCTGCTCAAGAGGTGCGTCGGCTATTTGACGTTGACATTTGAGTAACGCTCGCACTTGATTGACATTGGCACCTGATTAACGCCAGCATTTGTATGGTGCTAGCACCTTTCTGACGCCAGCACATGTCTGATGTCAGCAACTATCGGACATCAGCAACTAGCAACTATCTTGCAACAGCACCTGCTTGACATCAACAACTGGAAGTTACGTTCACAACGCGTAGACAATCGACAGATGGACAGCACCCCGCAGCGTGACTACAACCCCATCGCGACAAATACCGGCAGCGGCGGTTGCGCCGGGATCAAGGGAGGAAGATACGATGACATATGAATTGGCGAAAGCGCAGCTGCTGCGCCGCGGAGTGAAGCTGGAGGATATCGCTCAAATTGTGCATTCGCTGCAAACGGCGTATCATGCCGATCTGACGCTGGACCAATGCTTGGAGAGCGTCAAAGCCGTGCTGCAGAAGAGAGAGGTTCAATATACCCTGTTTACGGGAATCGCCCTCGATGAGCTGGCCGAACAGAAGCGGCTTCCAGAGCCGCTGCAGGCAATCCTGGAGGCCGACGAACCGCTCTATGGCGTGGATGAGACGATGGCGCTCGGCATAACGAGCGTGTTTGGGATGATTGGCCTGACGAGCTTCGGCTATTTGGACAAGGTCAAACCGGAGATCATTGGGAAGCTGAACAATCGCGGCGAACGGATTCACGTCTTTCTCGACGATTTAGTCGCCGGTCTCGCTGCCGCGGCTTCCGCCCGGATCGCCCATAAGCATGAACAGGCCGCTACGTACCCATCCAGTCCCTCTTAAACGAACTAGAGCAGCTTGCCTTTGGACGAGATGCCTCCCTAATCCAACGCCCTTAACCCATTTCCTCTGATAACAGCTTACAGAGAAATGCCCCCTGTAACTTTGATCCTAGCGCCGGGCTCTGCGGCAAATCCGTGCCGCGAGCCGCTTTCGGCGCGGGTTTCCTTTTGTTGCGGGATTTTTGAAAATTATGTTATCATTACTCTATTATACGGGCTCAAAGATTAGGTTAGGGGGCTTTGAAAAGGGCATGTGGACTGTTATGTATATTGCGCCTACCGCGAAAGTTGCGGACATGATCAAGACGAAACTCACCGAAGAAGGCTTCCTTGTCCAAACACGTCCTGTTAATTTATCCAAACAGCAATATGAGATTTTAGTACCTTCCGGGGAACTGGAAGAAGTGCAAGAAGTGTTGAATTCGATTTTGCATCCATAGCAAAGGGATTCGAGATTCCTAGTGCAGATGAGGCCTAGAAGTGCGGGTTCATATAGGGTCGTCTGGGTTTTTATAGACTTTGTGGAACTGCTACGATAAATAAACGGCTGAAGAGGTGTAGTTGTGTTCAAAGATTTGTTTCAGAAGAAGAGGAAGTACGCGACCATTCCCTCAGGACGAACCGGCAATGAAGAGGGCTCGCCGCAGGCAGATCGCCCCAAACGCGAAATTCCGGAAGGCCTGATGAATAAATGCGGCCGCTGCGGCGCGATTCAGTACAGCAAAGAACTGGAGAAGAATTTGATGGTGTGCCCTTCCTGTGGACACCATATGCGGCTGAACGCTCTGGATCGGATTCGCTATACCTTTGATGAAGGCAGCTTTACGGAGTACGATGCCGACCTGATCTCGGTCGATCCGCTGAAGTTCCCGGGGTATGCCAGCAAGCTGGAGCAGCAGGCTTTGAAATCGGGATTACGCGAAGCGGTGGTGACCGGCGAGGGGACCATCCATGGCTATCCTGCCGTGGCAGCCGTGATGAGCTTCGATTTCTTCACCGGGAGCATGGGATCGGTTGTAGGGGAGAAAATTACGCGTGCGATCGAGACGGCCATCGAAAAACGCCTGCCGATGATCATTTTCTCCACATCTGGCGGAGCGCGGATGCAAGAGAGTATCCTAAGTTTGATGCAGATGGCCAAGACGAGCGCCGCTTTGGCCCGATTAAGCGAACATGGCGGTTTATATATCTCAGTCATTACAGACCCGACGACGGGTGGTGTATCGGCTAGTTTTGCCATGCTTGGCGACATTATTGTGGCCGAGCCCGGGGCCGTGTTTGGTTTTGCCGGAAGAATCGTTATTGAGCAGACGATCCGTCAGAAGCTTCCGGACGACTTCCAGACGGCGGAATTTAACCTGCAGCATGGTCAGATCGATCTTGTCGTGCACCGCAAGGATATGAAATCGACGCTGGCGAAATTGCTAGAATTGCACGGCGTGAAGGGAGGAGTATAAATGGCAGGCGAATTGCCTTTTGAGACGCCTCTTGTGAAGCTGCGTGAGAAGATTTCCGAATTGGAGCAGTTTGGCAAAGAGAAGGGAATCGATTTTACAGAAGAAATCGCGCGCTTGGAAGAGCGTTACCGGCAGCTGGAGGAAGAGATCTACAGCAACATTTCTCCCTCCCAAAAGATGCACCTGGCCCGCCATCATCAGCGACCGACATCCCTGGATATGATCGGCCTGATCTTTGAAGATTTCATCGAACTCCACGGGGACCGGGTGTTTGGTGACGATTTGGCCGTCGTTGGCGGGCTCGCCAAGCTGGGCGGCGTACCGGTAACGGTGATCGGACAGCAGCGGGGCAAGGATACGAAGGATAATATCGCCCGCTTCTTCGGCAGCGCTCATCCGGAGGGCTTCCGCAAGGCGCTGCGACTCATGCAGCAGGCGGACAAGTTCCGGCGGCCGATCATTACGTTTATCGATACGAAGGGCGCCTATCCGGGAATTACGGCGGAGGAGCGCGGGCAATCGGAAGCGATCGCTCGGAATTTGCGCGAGATGTCGATGCTGCGGGTACCGATCATCTGCGTTGTTCTCGGAGAAGGCGGAAGCGGCGGCGCGCTCGCCCTTGGCGTAGGCAACCGCGTGCTGATGCTGGAGAATGCCATTTACTCCGTTATTTCGCCAAACGGAGCGGCCTCGATCCTTTGGAAGGATGCCTCCAAGGCGGATCAGGCGGCGGAAGCGATGAAGATCACCGCCCAAGATCTACTCGCGATGGGCGTCATTGAAGAGATTGTTCCCGAACCGCGCGGCGGCGCGCACCGGGATTACGATTCGACAGCCGCCTCGATCAAAGAGGCGTTGCTTCGTCATTTGGAAGAACTGTCCAACTTGAATCCCGATGAGCTGGTGGAGGACCGTTATCGGAAGTTCCGCAAAATCGGCGAGTTTCAGGTGGCAGGCAAGGCAGAAGAGCCGAAGGCACAGGAAACTGTGGTGCCGGAAACGGTGGCTGAGGTCGCCGGCATCCCTGAGGATGAGAAGTCTTCAGAAGCGCCAAGCGAACCGGAGGCGGCTTCGAAAGTTCAAACTGCCAAGCCAAGTTAAAGTTTCACAGCGATAACCTTACGGGGG
The DNA here is from genome assembly GCF_025151705.1 of Paenibacillus sp. p3-SID1389. Taxonomy (NCBI): domain Bacteria; kingdom Bacillati; phylum Bacillota; class Bacilli; order Caryophanales; family Paenibacillaceae; genus Paenibacillus; species Paenibacillus sp. p3-SID1389. Next base: position 4,263 of record NZ_JALXVO010000004.1, read on the forward strand.
AACCTACGGGACCTGCGGTAAGGTTATTTTCGCTGTTTTCAGGAAATACTGGAAGTTTAGATGCCGAGAATCCCTGCGCTTAGCCAAGTCGTTAGGCGCGTAATCATGGATAGTTCGTTACAATATGATAAACTTCCTATACAAATCGACAAAACTGTAGTAAATTTAGTTGTTGGAAAAGATTATATAGAGAGAACTATTTTAAACGGAGGAAACCCAAATGCGCAAAACAAAAATCGTATGTACTATCGGTCCTTCTAGTGAATCGTTAGAAAACATCAAGAAGCTGATCATGGCCGGAATGAACGTCGCTCGCTTGAACTTCTCCCACGGTGATTACGAAGAGCATGGGAACCGGATCAAGAATATTCGTCAAGCGAGTGCGGAGCTGGGGAAATCGATCGCCATACTGTTGGACACCAAAGGTCCTGAAATCCGTACCGGTAAATTGAAAGAAGAGCCTATCGAGCTGGTACAGGATGAATTCATTACCTTGACGACCGAAGAAATTCTCGGCGATAAGAACCGGATTTCCATCACATACAAAGATCTTCCTGGAGATGTGGAAGTCGGTTCGACGATTCTGATCGACGACGGTTTGATTGGTTTGACAGTCGTTGACATTCAAGGAACGGAAATCAAATGCCGCATCGTCAATGGCGGAACGATCAAGAGCAAAAAAGGCGTGAACGTACCCGGCGTAAACATTTCCCTGCCAGGCATCACTGAGAAAGACGCTAACGACATTAAGTTCGGGATCGAGCAAGGCATCGATTTTATTGCCGCTTCCTTCGTTCGTAAAGCGAGCGACGTGCTTGAAATTCGTCAACTGCTGGAGCAACACAACGCAACTCATATTCAAATCATCTCTAAAATCGAAAACCAACAAGGTGTGGACAACCTTGATGAAATCCTGGAAGTATCTGACGGCCTGATGGTTGCTCGCGGTGACCTCGGCGTGGAAATTCCTGCGGAAGATGTACCGCTCGTGCAAAAACGCATGATCGAGAAATGTAACCGTGTTGGCAAACCGGTCATCACAGCAACGCAAATGCTTGACTCCATGCAACGCAACCCAAGACCTACGCGCGCAGAAGCCAGCGACGTGGCTAACGCGATTTTTGACGGTACGGACGCAATTATGCTCTCCGGTGAAACGGCTGCCGGGAAATATCCGGTGGAATCGGTGCTAACGATGTCCCGCATCGCAGAGAAAGCAGAATCCGCTTTGGAATATCGTGAAATCTTCTTGAAGCAAAGCAATGCCCAACAAACGACCGTAACCGAAGCGATCAGCCAAGCAGTTGCCAACTCGGCGCTGGAGCTGAACGCGAAAGCGATCATTACTTCGACGGAAACCGGTTATACGGCACGGATGGTCTCCAAATATCGTCCGAAAGCACCAATTATCGCTGTGACGACGGAAGATCAAACCTTGCGCCGCCTGGCCCTGAACTGGGGCGTAACGCCGGTGAAAGGCGATATCGCCAGCACGACGGACGAAATGTTCGACAAAGCGATGAAGGGCGGCTTGGATTCCGGACTGGTGAAGGAAGGCGACCTCGTAGTCATTACTGCCGGGGTACCGCTCGGACGTTCCGGTTCCACGAATCTGGTGAAAATCGGGCAAATCCGCAAGTAGCTTAAGGTTTATATACATCGACTTCAAGTCACAAAGAAAGCAATGGGGCCCGCTGAGGGACCATTGCTTTTTTTGCCGCGGGAACGGGAACTGTACCTGCGGCAGCATCAGGCAAATCAGAAAGGAGCGGAGAATCGTGTACGTATGCGAACTGTCTATTGAGCCGAAATATTCGGAGTTTGACATGATGGGGATCATTTACCATGCCCGTTATATCGAGTGGTTCGAGCAGGGGAGGCTGCATCTGAGCCGGAATCTCGGCTTCGATTATTTCGATATGGAGCAGGCGGGGTATATCTCGCCCGTTCACGAAATGAAAGTAGAATATAAACGCGGGATCCGGTACGGGGATACCGTCCTGCTTAAGACCCGGGTCATTGAGAACAACGGGGTTAAAACGGCCTACGGATATGAGGTGTATAACGGGGAAGGCACGTTGTGCGTCGAGGGTTCTTCTTCGCATTATGTCGTTCGCCGCGAGGATTTCAAACCGGTGCAGTTCAAGAAGGTGTTCCCGGAATGGTACGCGGCGTTGGAGGAAGCCCGAAAACCGTAAAATTTTGATTATGTGACGCGGAGGCGGTAAAATACAAGTACAGGAATGTGATAAAGGAGTCCTGATATGCGTAAATGGATAGCCGCTCTCATCGTGTTGATTCCGATTGTTGAGTTTTGGGGGTATATGTACGTCGGCGAGAAGCTGGGCGTTGGGAAGACGATATTTTTGACGCTGGCGACTTCGGTCATCGGCGGGTTGATGATGCAATTTGAAGGACGTAAGGTGCTCGCGGATGCCCGAGCTCAGATGAGCGGCGGCCAACTTCCGGGACGAATGGTCCTAGATGGCTTATGCGTATTTGCCGGCGGGATTCTGCTGCTGATCCCTGGCTTCATTACCGATATCATTGGGTTTACGATGGTGTTTCCGCTGACGCGTATTCTCTATCGGATCCCGCTGATGAAATGGGTCAGCAAGAAGATCAAGGACGGAACGATTACGTATTTCCGCCGTTAACTCTGGTGGCAGGCAGCCCCTAAACAAGTCAAGAAAGGCATCTCGTCTCGGAGGGACGGGATGCCTTTTTTTTTTTCAAGCGTGAAGCTAATTCTATCTCAATCGACCATGCAAAATATAGTTCCGCAAATCCCGGACAACACCTGCACGGACGGCAGCACCCAGGATGACCAGCGTCACCGGACCGATGATCAGTCCCAATACGCCAAACAGCTTGAGCCCAACAAACATGGCGATCAGCGTGGGCAGGGGATCAAGTCCTACGCTGCTGGCCAGGACCTTTGGTTCAATGAGCTGACGGGCCAGCAGGATGACGCCGTACAAGACGGCCAGTCCAATCCCCAGCGTGTCGTGACCGGTGGCAAAGGCGTAGATGAGCCAAGGAATCATCACTGTACCGACACCGAGATAGGGCAACAGGTCGACAAGGCCGATCAGCAGGGCGTAGGTGAAGGCGGAATCGACGCCGAGGATGAGCAAGCCGATGAGAACGATAAATGCGGTGATCGAGATCATGATAAATTGCGCGCGCAGATAACCCGATAACGCCCGCTGGAGGTCGCGCCAGATGGCGCCTACGGTTTTGCGGAACGGCGCAGGGACCGAGGCGGCCAGAAATCGCATATCCCGCTCCCAATGATTGCTGATAAAAAAGGTGGCCAGCAGGATCACCCCGAGGATCACCCCTAAATTCGGGAGCGAGGAGAGCAGGTTGACGATCGTTTCCAAGACGTGATTGATAAGACGGGATACAAACGATCCGAACCTTTCAGCGGTATTGTCGATGTTTTTGTGGATCGTATTTTCATAGCCAGGGTTATCCGCAATAAACCGGTTGATTTCGGTAATGATCGACTGAATGCCTTCGCTTTGCGTCCATGAGATGAGCAGATTCCTCCACTCGGCGATCCGGTGATCAAAGGATTCGGCGAAATGAATGAGCTCTTTGACCAGCCGCGTTAAGGCCGCTGACACAATGATTCCTGCACTGCCTACATAAATGAACAATGAAAGCGTCACGGCCAGCCATTTAGGCACTTGCAAGTGTCTTTGGAACCACAGGACCAACGGATTCATCGCATAGGCGATCAGCCAGGCGATAAGAAATGGATAACCGAGCGGGAGGAGCCAGTAGATCGCCAGGACGGAGACGATGAGGACAATGCATATCCAGCTGCCGCGCAGCACGCGCTTGACGATCACGTGATCCAAGTGGCATCTCCCCTTTTTCCCAGAAACCTGTCCTAGTTCAACTCTATGATTTGTCCACCTCGAATATTCCGCAGTGCACATTTTTTGGAAGTTGTGATATAATTCATTGCACAACTGCAATCGTTTACAAAATTTCTTTATTGTTGTGATAAAATCATTTAATGTACCCGGCGGTGCTGAAGCGGTTCCCATGTTTTCGGAAATCCAGTATGATGAAGAAGTAAGCGGTGGAGCTCTATTTTTGCAATTATAGGCCTGTTATTGGTTAACTTCGAAAATTTAAAACTTTCAATTTTGAGAGTGTTTCATGGGCTTGTTTGCTCACAAAATGTTAACAAAGGAGAGATGAATCATGACAGCTACGAAAGGCCTGGAAGGCATTGTTGCGGCAACCTCTTCGATCAGCTCCATTCATGATGGCGTTCTCGCTTATCGTGGTATCAATATCGACGAATTGGCGGAACGTGCGAGTTTTGAAGAAACAGCTTATTTGTTGTGGTACGGCAAATTGCCTAATCGAGCCGAATTGGACCGCCTGCAGCAGCAATTCAGCGATTACGCCGAAGTTCCTGAAGCGGTGCTAGAACAGATGAAGCTGTATCCGCAGACTGCTAACACGATGGCAGTGCTTCGTACTGCCGTATCGGCTCTTGCTTTGTATGATGAGAACGCCAATGACAACTCCCGCGAAAGCAACCAATTAAAGGCGATTAAGCTGCAAACCCAAATACCGACCCTGATTGCCGCGTTTGCCCGGATCCGGGAAGGTAAGGAGCCTGTCGCTCCGCTGAAGAACGTATCGATCGCACACAACTTCTTGTACATGCTGACCGGCGAGGAACCGGATCCGATTGCCGTTCGCGCTTTGGATCAAGCGCTGGTGCTGCATGCCGACCACGAGTTGAACGCTTCGACGTTCTCTGCACGGGTAACGATTGCAACGCTGTCTGATATTTACTCCGGAGTGACCTCCGCGATTGGCACCTTGAAGGGACCGCTGCACGGCGGCGCCAATGAAGCGGTGATGAATATGCTGGCCGAGATCGGGACGCTCGATCAAGTAGAGCCGTATATTCAGAAGAAGCTGGCCAATAAGGAGAAAATTATGGGCTTTGGCCACCGGGTATACAAAAACGGCGATCCGCGCGCAAAACACCTGCAAAATATGTCCCGTCAGCTGAGCATTCTGAAGGGCGATACCACGTTGTACGATATGTCCGTCAAAGTGGAACAGCTGGTCACCGCGCAAAAAGGGCTGAAGCCGAACGTTGACTTCTATTCCGCTTCCGTATATACGATGCTGGGCATTCCGCGTGACCTGTTTACGCCGATTTTTGCCATCAGCCGCTTGTCCGGTTGGACAGCTCATATTCTGGAGCAGTTGGAAGATAACCGCTTGATCCGTCCTCGTGCGGAATATACCGGTGCTACCAATCAGAAATACGTTCCTATCGAATTAAGATAAACAGCAATACGGGAGCTCCAAGGAACATTGTGGTAAAATGGAGACCGTGAGATGCAGCAAACAGACTTGAAGGAGGAAAACGTAAAAATGTTGAAACTCGAAAAGTTTGATCTTCCTACTGAAGGCGAGAAAATTACGATTCAGAATGGGAAGCTCCAGGTGCCTAACAACCCGATCATTCCGTTTATTGAGGGCGACGGGACTGGCCGTGATATTTGGAGAGCTTCGAAACGCGTACTCGACGCCGCCGTGGAGAAAGCCTACGGCGGTGAGAAGAAAATCGCGTGGTATGAAGTGTTCGCCGGCGAAAAGGCCTTCAATACATACGGGGAGTGGCTGCCAGCGGATACGCTGACGGCGATCCGTGAATATATTGTGGCCATTAAAGGACCGTTGACTACGCCAATCGGCGGCGGCATCCGCTCGCTGAACGTGGCGCTCCGTCAGGAGCTGGACTTGTACGTCTGCCTTCGTCCGGTCCGTTATTTCCAAGGCGTGCCTTCTCCGGTGAAGCATCCTGAGCTCGTGGACATGGTGATTTTCCGCGAGAACACGGAGGATATCTATGCCGGCATCGAGTATAAAGAAGGCTCCGAGGAAGTTAAGAAAGTGCTGGCCTTCCTGCAAAACGAAATGGGCGTGAAGAAAATCCGCTTCCCGGAAACGTCCGGTATCGGTATCAAGCCGGTTTCGGAAGAAGGGTCGAAGCGTCTTGTTCGCGCAGCGGTTGAATATGCGATCAAGCATGGCCGTAAGAGCGTTACGCTGGTGCATAAAGGCAACATCATGAAGTTTACGGAAGGCGCGTTTAAGAATTGGGGTTATGAAGTGGCGGAAGCCGAATTCGGCGATAAAGTGTTTACTTGGGCCGAATACGACCGGATTAAGGAACAGTCCGGTGTGGATGCAGCGAACCAAGCGCAGAAAGCGGCAGAAGCCGAAGGCAAAATCATCGTGAAAGATGCAATTGCCGATATTGCGCTTCAACAAGTATTGACGCGGCCGACGGATTTTGACGTCATCGCTACGTTGAACCTGAATGGCGACTACTTGTCCGACGCCTTGGCAGCGCAAGTAGGCGGCATCGGTATCGCGCCAGGCGCTAACATCAACTACGTCACCGGACATGCGATCTTCGAAGCAACGCATGGTACAGCTCCGAAGTATGCGGATCTCGACGTGGTGAACCCGGGCTCTGTGATTCTGTCGGGCGTCATGATGCTGGAGCATCTGGGCTGGCAAGAAGCGGCGGATCTGATCTATAAAGGCTTGGAAATTTCGATTAATAACAAAACGGTGACCTACGACTTTGCCCGCTTGATGGACGGAGCAACGGAAGTGAAATGCTCCGAGTTTGCTGATCATGTCATCAAAAACATGTAATCGTTCATTTTAAGCTTTAGCAGGGCAATCTCCGTTGATGTAGACCCTCCCTAGCGTTTGGTAGGGAGGGCTTTTTTTGCCTTGTCCTTCAGCGATTTCTTTGGTTTCCATCCTTTGTTTCCATCCATAAATAAAATAGATTATAATAAATGTAATTGACACGAAAGGACGGTTAGGTCATGTACCAAGTCATGTTATTCCTACATATTGTCGGCGCATTGGCGCTTGGCTTCTATCTGGTTCTGCCGTTTGTGCTCGGCCGAATCGGCAAATTGTCGCTGGCGGCTCAGGAAGGGACGGTATCGGCAGTGATCTCCCTGAACCGGTACGCGCAAATCGGGCTGATCATCCAATTGTTGACGGGCGGTTATTTGATTGGACAAGGCACTTACTCCGTCGCGTGGATGATTGTGATCGTCATCTTGTACCTGGCGATCGGCGCGTTTAGCGGAATTATGGCCAAGCCGCTGCGCTTGGCGCTGGAAGGAATTCGTAAGAATCAAACCGTGACGGCGGAGGAAGGGAAGCTGCGTACATTAAGCGCTCTGCTCTCCGTGACGGTATTGCTTATTTCGTTCTTTATGGTGTTCAGCACCATTATTTAATCGAAAAGTTCAAAGACCTGCCGGTAGATTTACCGGTAGGTCTTTTTGCTGAACGCTGCTTTAAGCCGCGTTGGCGCTTGGTTAGGAAGGACTTTGATTCGCTTTTTTTAACTCGTCCAAATGGGTGAACATTAATTTTAAAATATCGAGCGCCAGTTGTTTCTCTTTCGTAGAACGGTTCATGACGATCTGTTGGATCTGATCCAAGAAATGGTCGTCACTGATCTCAATCGAATCGTGGAGCAAATAATCAACGGTAACGCCCAATTGATTCGCCAATTTCACCAGCGTTTCCAGGGACAAACTGCGTTCTCCCCGTTCGATTTGTCCTATGTATGCGTCCGAAACTTCAATGCGTTCGGCGAGTTTTTCCTGGGTCAAGTGCATTTTATGCCGTTCTTGACGCAGCCTTTTCCCCAATGCCTCGTAATCCATATTACCCCTCCTGTATTTACCTTAAGTTAGAACCTGATGGAAAGATAATAAACTACAGGTTTTGTTTGTATTTACTGCAAGTACGAATTGGGTTATTATGGAATTACAGGATTTTTTAAATTATATCCTATTATTTATTCTAACTAAATATAAGGAGATCATGTATGTCTTCCTCATCAACTTCAGTTTCAATTATTATCGCTGTCAAGAATAACGGAATCGATTTGTACACGACGATGGAATCTTTGAAAGTGTCGCATACGACCTTGCCTTATGAAGTGATTATCGTTGATGAAGGTTCGATTGACGGGTGCTGTGATTTTTTGATGAATTACCGGTTCGATCGGCCGATTCAACGGATCAAGGGAGAGCCCGGAACATCGGCGCGCAATCTCGGCGCAGCGCATGCGAGAGGGGATTACCTGATCTTCAGTGGCTCTCATTTATATTATGATGACGGATGGATGGAGCGGCTGCTGGAGCCGCTGATGCAGGGACAAGCCGATGCCGTGTCACCTGCGTTTGAGAAGAGTGAACGCTCTACTGCCCCGGCCGGTAAGGACGTCGGAGGGATGATTGGCTTGTTGCGCCGCTACCCGATCCAGAGTGCAGGTCAGAATCTGGACATCCCGTGGTTGTCCTGGGAATGCTTTGCGGTCCGGCATGATACGTTTCGGGAGATGGAGGGGATGGTGGACGGCTTTTTCGGCAAAGATGTGGAGACGGCTGAATTTTCCTTGAGGCTTTGGCTGCAGGGTGGAACCTGTCGCATCGTCCCGGATGTGACGTTAATGCAGGTGTTCCGTCAGAATTTCCCCTATGACAATAGCCGGGAAATGTGGGGTGTGGATCTAATGACCCTTGCTTATTTACATTTTGGGGATGAACTGATCTCGGTTTGCCGGGAACAGGTGAGTCAAGCGTTTGGCGGAGAGCTGCTGGAAGCGGACCAGCTCAGCCAACGGGCTTTGGCTCGGAAGGAGAAATTTGCCTCCCTGCGGAAGCGCGATGCAGAGTGGTTGTTTAAGCGATTCGGGATCCATTGGAAATCGTAGACGGATAAGCTGGGGCTGTCAGGCTATCCTAAGAGGTGAGTGAGTGGACAGGTACGTTCGTACCTATTTCACCAATTACCGTAAAGGAGGATGCAGCAATGGCAGGTAACGGACAAGCGAAGCAAACCTTGCCGCCTCAGCATCAAAATCATCAGCCCGGCGTCGAAGCCGAGATGCACCCGCGCCCGGTTTATGAGGGGAATTACAAGGCTGCCGGCAAGCTGACGGACAAAGTAGCGCTGATCACCGGAGGCGACAGCGGCATTGGCCGGGCTGTGGCCGTAGCTTACGCCAAAGAGGGGGCCGATGTGGCCATCGTATACTTAAATGAGCACGAGGACGCGAACGTGACTCGGCAGGAAGTCGAACAGGAAGGGCGCAGATGCCTGTTGATCGCCGGTGACATCGGCGACGAAGCGTTTGCCGAGAAGGCTGTACAACAGACGGTACAGGAGCTCGGGCGCTTGGACATCCTGGTGAACAATGCTGCTGAGCAGCATCCGCAGCCGGACATTACAGCCATTACGTCGGCGCAGCTGGAGAAGACATTCCGGACGAACATCTTCTCCATGTTTTATTTGACCAAGGCAGCGATGCCGCATTTACGCAAGGGCAGCTCGATTATTAATACCGCATCGGTAACGGCTTATAAAGGCAACCCGCAGCTCATTGACTATTCCGCCACCAAAGGGGCGATTGTCAGCTTCACGCGGGCGTTATCGATGAACGTCGTTGGGAGCAAAGGCATCCGGGTGAATGCCGTTGCCCCTGGACCGATTTGGACGCCTCTCATCCCGTCTACCTTTGATGAGAAGCAGGTATCCGAGTTCGGAGGAACAACGCCGATGCAACGTCCCGGTCAACCGGAGGAGCTGGCTCCGGCTTACGTATTCTTGGCTTCGGACGACTCCTCGTATATGAGCGGCCAGGTGTTGCATATCAACGGCGGTGAGATTGTAAACGGCTAGCCTTCGGGCTGAGATTCTGAGATTGGATCAACCCATGCAATCGAACCCTCAAGAGATTCGGCACAGTACCGAACAAGCTTGAGGGTTCTTTCCGTATTTTTCGCCGATTCAGCCTTTCAAAGGAATTCTTCAGTGATAATTCTCACTCATTTCGGAGCTGATTTTGGACAGAAATCGTCAACCGAAACGAGTTCTTATGTTATTATTAATCTGAAGAATGCGATAGGTTAACGACACCATGTGATGAAGGATATTACGCGCCAAAGGGTCAAACAAGATGGCAGGGAGAGGGGAATCTTGGATCATGCACCAGTTTGAAGAAAGCGTATACGAATTGATTGTGGAAGCTTCAACGAAATTGCCGGGCGACGTTCGGCGTGCAGTGAATCGGGGCCGTGCCTTGGAAAACCGGGCGACACGGGCCGGTTTGGCCATGTCGACCATCGCGCAGAACATTCGGATGGCGGAGGAGCAGGTTTCACCGATCTGCCAGGATACCGGGATGCTCACGTTTATGATACACACGCCGGTAGGGGCGAATCAAATTGAAATGAAAAAGGCGATTCACGCCGCGGTGAAGCGCGCCACGGAAGAAGGCAAGCTGCGTTCCAATTCGGTAGATTCGCTCACAGGAGCGAACAGCGGAGACAATTTAGGCCCAGGGACGCCAGTCATTCATTTCGAGCAATGGGAGCAGGACTCGATCGACATCCGGCTGATCTTAAAAGGCGGCGGGTGCGAAAATAAAAATATCCAGTACAGCCTTCCAACCGAGCTGGAGGGGCTGGGCCGTGCCGGACGGGACCTCGACGGCATCCGTAAATGTATCCTGCATGCCGTGTACCAAGCGCAGGGGCAAGGCTGCAGCGCAGGATTTCTTGGCGTGGGCATCGGCGGCGACCGTACGACGGGATACGAGCTGGCTAAACAGCAACTGTTCCGCCCGCTGGATGACGTGAACCCAAATCCGGATTTGGACCGACTTGAAAAATATATTATGGAAACCGCCAACCAGTTGGGTATCGGAACGATGGGCTTTGGCGGGGAAGTCACTCTCTTAGGCTGCAAAATCGGGGCGATTAACCGGCTTCCGGCAAGTTTCTTTGTCTCCGTTGCTTATAACTGCTGGGCGTTCCGCCGTCAGGGCGTGGAGATCGATCCGGCAACCGGGGCGATCCGTGAATGGCTTTATGAACGCGGCAGCGAGGTGCCGGTGGACGGCGAGCTTGAATCGGTTGCAACAGGAGCAGCTGCCGAAGGGACTCCAGCGCCAGCCAGCAGAGAAGTTGTGCTGCAAACCCCAGTGACGGAAGAGCAAATCCGCAGCCTGCGGGTGGGCGATGTGGTGATCATCAACGGGGAAATGCACACTGGACGGGATGCTCTGCACAAATATTTAATGGATCACGACGCCCCGTTGGATTTGAACGGTGCGGTCATTTACCACTGCGGACCGGTCATGCTGAAAGACGAGGAAGGTTGGCACGTGAAGGCGGCCGGACCAACAACCAGCATCCGCGAAGAACCGTATCAAGGGGATATCATGAAGAAATTTGGCATCCGCGCCGTGATCGGCAAGGGCGGCATGGGGCCGAAGACGCTAGCTGCCTTGAAAGAGCATGGCGGCGTGTATTTGAATGCGATTGGCGGGGCAGCGCAGTACTATGCGGAATGTATCAAGAAAGTCAACGGCGTTGATTTCTTGGAATTTGGCGTTCCGGAAGCGATGTGGCATCTCGAGGTCGAAGGTTTTGCGGCGATCGTAACGATGGATTCGCACGGGGACAGCCTGCATGAAGGCGTGGAGAAAGATTCGTTGGCGAAGCTCGCCGCATTTAAGGATCCGGTGTTTAAATAAACATGAAAACCTTTCGCTCGCGCCTAACCCTCATCCTGATGATTTTGCTGGGCATCTCCATGCTGGCTGCCGGCCTGGCGATGGCCCAGATGTTTAAGAATATGCATATTCGGGCGTTGGAGGACAATATGGCCCGGGAAATTAACTTGCTGGAAGCTACCGTGGATTTCGTTTCCGCCCAAGGGAATCCCGAGGCCCAGGCCTACTACGAACGTCAAGCGAAGCAATTCGAGGAGCTGACCGGTTCCCGAGTCACGTTCATTACCCTGGACGGGAACGTTGTTGGCGATTCGGAATCCAATCCTGAGCATATGGATAACCATGCCCATCGTCAGGAGATTGAATCTGCAGCGGGCGGGAACGTCGGGAGTGCGATCCGGTACAGCGAAACGATCGGCGAAAATATGCTGTACGTCGCCCAGCGCGTGACCGCCGGCGAATTTGACGGCTATATCCGTCTTTCGATGAGTTTGGCTGACGTGGAGGAGGGGCTAGCCCAAGCCTGGATGTGGCTGTTTGGCGCGTTGCTTGTTCTATTCCTCATCGCGGGGCTGGTGAGTTACCGGGTGGCGGCGGGGTTAACGAAGCCGCTGGAACAAATTACTCGCGTAGCCCACCGTATCTCTCGATTTGATTACGACGCGAGAGTCAAGCTGGCCCGTAAGGACGAAATCGGTCAACTGGGCATGGCAATAAACGGAATGGCGGACAGCTTGCAGCAGCAGCTCAAGCGGATCCGGGATAACGAGGATTTGATGCAAAGCGTCCTCGCAAATATGACCGGCGGTATTCTTATGGTAGATGCCACCGAGCATATCGCCTTGATTAACCGGAAAGCGGAACGCATCCTCCATACCAAGGGCGAGCTGGTGTTAGGCAAACCGTATCAGGAGCTCAAGCGAAATTACGAATTCGTTAAATTTATGGAGGAAGGCATCGCCCGGAAAGAAGCGGTACAGGAAGAACGCAACGTCTACGATCCCGAGGAGAAAATATTGCATTTCGACGGGGTGCCGATGTTTGAGGATAACGGCAACTATCGCGGCATGTTGTTCCTGGTGCAGGATGTCACCGAAATCCGCAAGCTGGAACGGATGCGCAGCGAATTCGTGGCCAACGTATCCCACGAATTAAAGACGCCCATTGCCGCGGTCAAAGGCTTTGCCGAAACGCTGCTCGCCGGCGGGGTGAAGGACGAGGAGACCACCCGTTCCTTCCTGCAGATCATCTATGATGAAGGCGACCGGTTGAACCGGCTGATTGGCGACCTGCTTGAGCTGTCCAAAATCGAATCGAAGCGGGTGCCGCTGGAGTACGCGCCCGTGCAGTTAAGCGAGCTGTTTGACAGTCTTTATGAAGTGCTTCTCCCGGCTGCGGAGAAGAAGTCGATCTCGATGTCGCATGACGTGCCCGAGCATTTATTTATCGAAGCGGACGAGGATCGGCTGCGGCAAATCTTTATGAATTTGCTGTCCAATGCGATCAGCTATTCCTTGGAAGGCGGGAAAGTGCGCGTTTCCGCAAGCATCATAGGCGAAGGCGGGGACGAGGAGAAGGTGCGTATTCTCGTTAGCGATACGGGTATCGGCATCCCTAAAAAGGATCTACCGCGAATTTTTGAACGGTTCTATCGGGTAGATAAAGCCAGATCCCGCAGCTCAGGTGGGACAGGACTTGGCCTGTCCATCGTCAAGCACCTCGTGGATCTGCACCGCGGCACGATCCGCGTGGAGAGCAAGGTTGGCGAAGGAACAACGTTTATTCTGGAACTGCCCCTGATGCATTCCCTGGATGATTAGGATCGGTCCGGGGATCATAAAAATAAAATGTAAACCGTTTTTTGTTTAACTTTACACTACGTTAACATTGCCGTGATATGCTGGGCTTGTCATTAAAGTGATATTGGTTCAGAGATGAACTTGTACCGCAAACAAATGGAGGGTACTATGACTCAACGTCTATTGGTTATCGAAGATGAACCGACGTTATCCCGGCTTTTGTCTTACAACCTGACGAACGAAGGCTATGAAGTTATCGTAGAGGATCACGGGCAAATCGGTTATGAAACCGCACTGCGGCAGGATTTTGATTTGATCTTGCTGGATTTGATGTTGCCGGGCATGAGCGGTTTTGAGATCATGTCGAAGCTGCGCAGCGAGGGTGTGAAGACGCCGGTGATTATCCTGACCGCCAAAAATGCGGAGGAAGAGGTCGTCCAGGGCTTGAAATCCGGTGCTGACGATTATATCACGAAGCCGTTTGGCGTTGCGGAGCTGTTGGCTCGTGTTGCCGCCGTTCTCCGCCGTTCCACCGGCAAGGAAGAACGCGAGAAGCCGGCTGAGCAGGATAATTCACAAATCGTGCTGGGCGCCTTGACGATTTACCCCGAGAAATACGAGGTCACGTTAAACGGGGAACCAATCACGCTGAGACCTAAGGAGTTTGAGGTGCTGCTGTACTTGGCTCGCAAGCCCGGCGTGGTGATGACCCGAGACGATCTGATGAACGCCGTGTGGGGATTTGACTATATCGGAGGACAGCGGACGGTGGATGTGCACGTCAGTTCGCTGCGCAAGAAGCTTGAGCTGGATCCGCAGTCCGTGCATATCGATTCCATTCGCGGTGTTGGCTATAAACTGGTTGTGAATAAGAAGCAAGCGTCCATCATGTAACTTTTATGGTGGACGTTCTTTTTTACATAGGGCTAACATCCTGGGAACATAAGCTTAACATTATCCCTCTATGATTAGATCGAACGCAGCGTTTACATATGGGGGAGTGAAGCAGGTTGGGAAAACAGGCCATAGCACTGCTGGAAAGCTCGACAGATCAAGAGACAGGGAGCGGGACAGCAAGCAGCGAAGTAGGCGAGATTCACCGTGCGGCGTTGGTGAGGCAAGAGGATCGCTCGAATGGAGGGCGGGCAGGTGCAGGAAGTAGGGGGCTAACAACGGTTGAAGCCCGTTCCTTCTGTCGCAAGGTTCCGGTTATTGGCCCGGAGGTTCCCTGTCGCCAGGTGATGGGGGAGTTTCAAAGGCAGCCTGAGCTTCCGTGCATCGTGATTTGTGATGAGGATCACAAACCGTTGGGGCTGCTGATGCGGGATCGGTTTTTCCGCCACTTGGCGGGGCGGTTTGCCGCTGATCTATTTTATGAAGTCGCATCGTTTCAGTTTGCCGAGCAGCAACCTTTGATTTGCGAAGGTGATACGCCTGCTGGTGAACTGCTGGATCTGGCGTTGGGAAGGGAGGGAACCTCCTTCTACGATGGTCTGATCTTAACCGATCAAGGGAAATATTACGGAATCCTGACGATTCAGGATCTGATGCAGATGTCCCGGGAGCTGCAGCGGGAGGCGGATGAAGCGAGGCAGGAGGCGGTGCGTGACAGCCGCGACCGGGTCGTAGAGATCGAGCAGTCGATTGCAGCGGTGGCGGAATCGGCAAAACGAAGCTTGCAGGAGACCGAGCGGATGAATGATTTATCGTTGGAGGGGCGGCAAGAGCTGGAGGCCGTGAAGGCGTCGTTTACCCGCGTGCTCGAGATGGCCCGTTCCCAAGAGAAGCAAATGGCCAAGCTGCTGGAGCAGATGCAGCAGATCTCATCGGTTGCGGATCATATCCGCAGTCTCGCGGACCAAAGCGGCATGCTGGCGATGAACGCCTCAATCGAAGCGGCACATGCCGGCGAGCACGGGCGCGGGTTTGCGGTCGTCGCCTCCGAGGTTCGTAAGCTTGCACTGCAGACCAAGCGATTCTCGGAGGAAATTGGCGACACGTTAGGGGTGGTGAATCACTTGATTCAGCAAAC
Source organism: Paenibacillus sp. p3-SID1389 (assembly GCF_025151705.1). Taxonomy (NCBI): domain Bacteria; kingdom Bacillati; phylum Bacillota; class Bacilli; order Caryophanales; family Paenibacillaceae; genus Paenibacillus; species Paenibacillus sp. p3-SID1389. The sequence goes on from NZ_JALXVO010000004.1 coordinate 19,711, forward strand.
GGCAGCCACCGTCTCCTCAACAGCGGAGGAGATGGCGGAAAGCCACGAACGGGTCGGTAACGCGGACGGGACGTTCCAAGCGCTGGTGGAGTCCGCCCGGGCGGCAGAGCAGCGCAGCCAGGAGATGTTCCGCTCATCGGAAACGGCGGCCGAGCGAACGAGAACCGTGCTCTGGGAGTTACAACATTTAACATCACTTTCGTAAAATTTTACACCACGTTTACAATGTAGCTCATGTGCTTTTACATAAGTGCGATAGAATACAATTGTTTGACATGAGACAATTCGCGAATATGCGTATACTAGCTAAATCGATGTAGAATTGGCACGGGCTCGCGGGAAGGCGGGTACCGTGCTTCAAGCTTGCTTGGCATTCCCCGGCCCGTAACGGCTTAGAGGCTGCGGCCGGTGGCTTAGACGTATTTTGGTGAAGGAGAACTGCAATGAAACCTATCATCCGGATTCAAAAATTAAACTTATATTATGACCGATTCCATGCGTTGAAAGACGTTTCTCTGGATATTCCGGAAAAAGCAATTACCGCTTTCATCGGCCCCTCCGGCTGCGGCAAATCGACGCTTCTCCGCACATTGAACCGGATGAACGATATGATTCCGGGCACGCGGATCGAAGGGGTTGTCCAAATTGCCGACACCGACATTTACGGCGACGATGTTGAAGTGGAGGCTTTGCGCAAACGGGTGGGGATGGTGTTTCAGCAGCCGAATCCTTTTCCGAAATCGATTTATGACAATGTGGCTTATGGCCCGCGGTTACACGGCATCAAGAATAAAGCGGAGCTGGACGAGATCGTGGAACGAAGCCTTCGCCAGGCCGTGTTGTGGGACGAGGTGAAGGATTTCCTGAATCGGTCGGCCCTGAGCCTGTCCGGCGGACAGCAGCAGCGGCTTTGCATCGCCCGGGCGATCGCTGTGCAGCCGGATATTTTGCTAATGGATGAAGCCACTTCAGCGCTGGACCCGATCTCTACCCTCAAAATTGAAGAGCTGGTGCAGCAATTAAAAGATAGCTATACGATCGTTATGGTCACCCATAACATGCATCAGGCGGCGCGCATCTCGGGTAAGACGGTCTTTTTCCTGAACGGAGAAATTGTGGAGGCGGACGATACGCAGAAGCTCTTCTCCACGCCGCAGGATCCACGCACTGAAGATTACATTTCCGGTCGTTTCGGATAACAAGGAGGCTGCAGCAAGATGATTCAAAGAAAGGAATTTGATCAGAATCTGGAGGATTTACGGCAGCTGCTGAGAAAAATGGGCGAGCATGTGGAGGATGCCTTGACGGGGGCGATCAGCGCCCTGCAGGCTTTGGACTCGGCCAAAGCGAAAACCATCATTGAACGCGATGTCGAGCTGAACCGGATGGAAGAGCAAGTGATGGACCTCGGCTCGCGCCTGATCGTGACTCAGCAGCCGGTGGCCAAGGACCTGCGGCGGATTATCGTGGCGTTTAAAATTTCCAGCGATTTGGAGCGGATGGGAGACTTGGCGATCGATATCGCGAAGGTCACCCTGCGGCTGGAAGGCCAGCAGTTAATCAAGCCGCTCATCGATATCCCGAAGATGTCCGAGCTAGTCATACTGATGGTGCGGGAATCGCTGCAATCGTATTTGGATGAGAATACCGATCTGGCTTACAAAATGGCCAAGGATGACGACGAGGTAGATCACCTGTACAGCCAGATGATTCAAGAGTTGTACGGGTTTATGATCGAAAACCCGGAATCCCTCCAGCAGGCGATGCTGCTGACGCTGGTGGGCCGATACATCGAGCGAATCGCCGACCATGCAACCAATATCGGGGAAAGCGCCGTTTACCTGGTGACCGGGCATCGTCCTGACCTGAACCAATAACTTTGAAATGAAGTTTTTCGTGCGTCCAACCGGTCGCAGCTGGCGAAATTACGCAGGCTGCGACCGGTTTTTCTTTTCCAAGGACGGCTTTGGTGTTATCGGGATGGCCCCTGTGTTATCATAAGATAAGGTAGAATACTGTGGACGAGGTGTCGTATGGAAAAATTGATTCTTATAGATGGGAACAGCATCATTTACCGGGCATTTTTTGCGATGCCGCCGCTCACGAACTCCAGCGGGTTGCATACGAATGCCGTTTACGGTTTCACCAATATGCTGCTGCGCCTGATCCAAGAGGAGCGCCCTACCCATATGCTGGTTGCCTTTGATGCGGGCAAAGTGACGTTCCGGCATGAAGGCTATCAGGAGTATAAAGGAGGACGCGACAAAACGCCGCCGGAGCTGTCCGAGCAATTTCCGCTGATGCGCGAGCTGCTGGAGAGCTTTGGTATCGCCTGGTTTGAACTGTCCGGGTACGAAGCGGACGACATTATCGGCACCTTGAGCAAACGGGCGGAAGAGGCCGGTCATGAAGTGCTGGTCGTGACCGGCGATAAGGATATGCTGCAGGTCGTCAGCGATCGGGTTAAAGTGGCGCTAACGCGCAAGGGTGTCAGTGAAGTCGAGCCTTACGGCCCGCAGCAAATTGAAGAGAAATATGGGCTGAAGCCGCTGCAAATCATCGATTTGAAGGGCCTGATGGGCGATACGTCCGACAATATTCCGGGAGTGCCGGGAATCGGAGAGAAGACAGCCCTGAAATTGTTGCATCAATACGGTTCCGTTGAGGAAGTGTTGGCCCATACCGACGAATTGAAGGGCAAAATGAAGGAGAATCTGGTGAACCACGCAGAGGACGCCCGCATGAGCAAGCAGCTGGCAACCATCTTCCGAGAGGTTCCTATTGAACGCTCCTGGGAGGAGATGAAGTTTGACGGCATTCCGGAGGAAACCGCGGTCCCGATGCTGCGCAAGCTGGAGTTTAAGTCGCTGCTGGAGCGGATGTCCTTTGCCGGCGGCGAGAATGCAACCGGCGAAGCGGCTCGCGCGGAGCAGGTTGACATCCAGGTGACCACGGTGGACTTGGACAACCTTAAGGAGCTTACGGCCGATTTGCCAAACATCGAAGGAATCATCGTGGAGTCCCACGGGGAGAACCCGCATCAGGCCGAAATGATGGGCATGGTGCTGTCTACGGCCAGCCGCCACTACTTCCTGTCGTTTGACGTGCTGCAATCGGAGGCTGCGGCGGAAGTGCGCGCTTGGCTGGCGGACGAGCAGGTGCCGAAGCGCGGGTATGATCTGCACCGGGCGGATTTGGTGCTGTTCTGGCATGGCGTTGCTTTTGCCGGAGCCGAGCACGACGTGCAACTGGCGGCCTATTTGCTTGATCCGACGGAGAGCGACCAGACGATCAGCGGGCTGGCCGCGAAATACCAGCTGCCGCAGGTTCCCGGAGACGATGAAGTTTATGGCAAAGGCGCGAAATTCAAAGTGCCGGAGCCGGATGTATTGAGCCGTCATCTGGCTCGCAAGGCGGATGCTTTGCTGCGGATCCTGCCTTTGCAGCGTGAGGATTTGGCGAAATACGAGATGGAGAAGTTATTTTATGAGTTGGAAATGCCGTTATCTCGGATTTTGGCCGACATGGAGAAGCAAGGCGTTGCCGTCAACAAGGAAGCCTTGAAAGAGCTGGGCGTGGAATTTGAAGCCCAAATCAATAAACTGGTTGCGCGTATTTATGAGATCGCCGGCCAGGAGTTTAATATCAATTCCACGAAGCAGTTAGGGGAAATTCTGTTTGATAAGCTGGGCCTGCCGGTCATCAAGAAGACGAAAACCGGCTACTCCACAGATGCGGAAGTGCTGGAGAAGCTGGCGCCTTACCATGAGATTGTGCAGTTTATTTTGGAATACCGCCAGCTGGCCAAGCTGCAATCGACCTATGTCGAGGGGCTGCTGAAGGAGATTTCGCCGAAAACGGGCAAAGTGCATACGTATTTCCGGCAGACGATTGCCGCCACCGGACGCTTGAGCAGCCAGTATCCGAACCTGCAGAATATCCCGATCCGGCTGGAGGAAGGCCGCAAAATCCGCAAGGTGTTTGTGCCGTCCGAGGAAGGCTGGTTTATTCTGTCCGCGGATTACTCGCAAATCGAGCTTCGGGTGTTAGCGCATATTTCCGGGGATCCAGGGCTGCAGGAAGCGTTCCTGCACGATATGGACATCCACACGAAGACGGCCATGGACGTGTTTGGCGTAGGACCGGATCAGGTGGACGCCAATATGCGACGTTCCGCGAAGGCGGTCAACTTTGGCATCGTCTATGGGATCAGCGATTACGGCCTGTCCCAGAACCTGAACATCACGCGGAAGGAGGCTGCTCGCTTTATTGAGCAATATTTTAATGCCTTCCAAGGGGTTCGGCGTTACATGGATGAGATCGTGAAGGCAGCTAAGCGTGACGGATATGTTAAGACGCTGCTGGAGCGCCGCCGTTATCTGCCCGAGATCAACGCCTCGAATTTCAACCTGCGTTCCTTCGCGGAACGGACGGCGATGAATACGCCAATTCAGGGGACAGCGGCGGATATCATCAAGCTGGCTATGGTGCGCATGGATGAGGAACTGCATAAGCACGGATTAAAGAGCCGCATGCTGCTTCAGGTGCATGACGAATTGGTGTTTGAGGTGCCGCCGGAGGAGCTGGAGTTCATGAGCAAGCTGGTTCCGGAGACGATGGGGAAAGCGTTGGAGCTCTCTGTACCGCTGAAAGCCGAAGTATCCAGCGGATTAAATTGGTACGAAGCGAAGTAAGCTCTGCGCATGACAACAACTTAGATCGAGGTGAGAGGATATGCCGGAATTGCCGGAGGTGGAAACGGTCCGACGGACCTTAACCCAATTGATCGTGGGCAAGACGATCCAAAGTGTTCATGTGTTTCTGCCGCGCATCATCCAACGGCCGGATGATATCCGACGGTTTGAAGCCGAACTTGCCGGCCATACCATCTTAGAGATTGGCCGCCGCGGAAAATTTTTGCGGATTATCATGGATGGGCTGGTGCTCGTCTCCCATTTGCGGATGGAAGGGCGTTACGGGCTGTATCAGCCCGGAGAAGAGGTGGAGAAGCATACCCATGTCATTTTCCGGTTTACGGACGGGACGGAACTCCGCTACAAGGATGTACGCCAGTTTGGTACGATGCATCTGTTTGCTCCTGGGGAGGAGTTTACGAACAAGCCGCTGGTGAAGCTGGGATTGGAGCCGCTGGAGGAGTCGTTTACCCTTCAAGCATTCCAGGACAAAATTTCCCGGCGAACCACGAAAATCAAGCCAGCCTTGCTGAACCAGGAATACATCGTTGGCTTGGGGAATATATATGTAGATGAAGCATTGTTTCGGGCAGGCATCCACCCGGAATATCCGGCGGACAAGCTGACCAAGAGGCAGCTGGAGCAGCTTCATGCCGCCATCGTTGAGACGTTAACCGAAGCGGTAGAAGCTGGTGGCTCCTCCATCAAATCGTACGTGAACGGGCAAGGGGAAATGGGGATGTTTCAACATTCCTTGCGGATGTACGGCCGCCAAGGTGAGCCTTGTCTGAACTGCGGACAGCCGGTGATGAAGACCGTTGTAGGGGGGCGGGGCACGCATTTTTGCCCGAATTGTCAGCCGCCTTATCGGACAAGCGGGTCTGCACGCGCCAAGCAACGGCTAACGAGATAGAACGAGGCTCCAAGTTATGAGTGTGAGGTGGATAGGGTTATGAACATCGGACTGACCGGAGGCATTGCGACCGGGAAAAGCACGGTTTCCCGATTGTTGGCCGAGCGTGGGGCCGCCATCATCGATGCGGATGTGATCGCCAGGGAGATTATGGAGCCGGGCCATCCGGTATTGGCCGCCGTTAGCGAACGATTTGGCCCGGGCGTGCTGCACCCCGATGGAACGCTGAATCGCAAGAAGCTAGGCGAGATCGTCTTCTCGAATCCGGAGGAGCGTAAGGCGCTGGAGGCACTAACGCATCCGGCGATCCGCGCTGAAATGAAGCGGCGCATGGAAGAGCTGGAAGCAGCGGATCCTCACAGATTGGTGGTGGCGGATATCCCGCTGCTTTATGAATCGGGTCTTGATCCGTTATACGATCAAATTATGGTTGTCTACGTCCCCCGCGAGGTACAGTTAACCCGGTTGATGTTGAGGGACGGGTTATCGAAGGAGGCGGCCGAGCAGCGGATCAGCGCCCAGATGGATATCGAAATCAAGAAAGAGAGGGCGGATATTTTGATTGATAACAGCGGTGGACTTGAGGAAACGAAGCGGCAGATAGATGACTTTTGGCGGGATCAGGGACTACGATGAGGTGGCTTCGCAAAAAAAGAGTCTTGCTTCTGTTGTTTATCGGTTTCATCATCCTCATCTTTTTTAATTCGGCATGGCTTTCGTTGTTTTACCCGATTTATTATAAAGAAGAAATCCGGCGGCATGCCAAGAACAACGGCCTGGATCCGTTTATTGTTGCAGCGATCATTAAGGTGGAGACGAACTACAAATCGGGCGTGGAGTCCCGGAAAGGCGCGCTCGGAATTATGCAGATCATGCCCGATACGGCGGAGTGGGTGATTTCCAAAGCGAAGTTGCCCAATACAACGCTGGAAGACATCCGCAACGAGACGGAAACGAATATCCAGATCGGCACCTGGTATCTGAGATCGCTCTCCCAGCAATTTGACGGTAACACCATCGCCATGATCGCAGCGTATAATGCCGGACCAACCAATGTGAAAAATTGGCTGAAGAGCGGGCGATGGGACGGACGACTGGAGACGGTGCAAAATATTCCGTTTGGCGAGACCCGGCATTACGTCCAGCGGGTATCCCACTATTACAAACAATATTTAAAGATATATGATGATTTTTAAGGGGGCCTAAGGTTATAACAAAAGAAAGCATTGACCGACCTTACGCCAGCCAATGCTCTCTTCAGTTGATCGGTTATTTGAATTGACCTGCCAGCTGTTGTTCAGCCAGGGTCACCAGACGTTTCGTGATGAAACCACCGATCGAACCGTTTTCGTAAGAAGTCAGGTTACCAGCATATCCGTCTTGTGGGAAAGAGATGCCAAGCTCCTGAGCGATTTCATATTTCATTTGATCCAAAGCTCCGGATGCTTGTCTAACCACCAGGTTGTTCGAAGAGTTATTATTTTGGGCCATGATTTGTTCACCTCCTTGTGGTTGGTAACAGTATTATGTGCTGGACTAGGAATTTCAATCACATGAATTTGCAGTAATTTATTGCCATCCGGTGAGACAGGCCGTGATGACGTCATTTAGAGGGGAGGTGTTCTAGTTTGAAATGTCCTTATTGCGACTATTTAGGCACCAAAGTGCTTGATTCGAGACCGGCGAACGAGAACCGTTCGATCCGCCGCCGGCGTGAATGCGAGAAATGCAACCGGCGGTTTACAACGTTTGAAATGGTGGAAGAAGTGCCGTTGATTGTGATCAAAAAGGATGGAAGCCGCGAGGAATTCAGCCGGGAGAAAATGCTGCGAGGTCTGATTCGAGCCTGCGAGAAACGTCCGGTTTCCGTCGAACAGCTGGAATCCATCGTATCCGAAGTGGAACGTTCCTTGCGCCACTCGGCGAACGCCGAGGTAGAGAGCCGGCAAATCGGCGAATTGGTGATGGAGCAGCTCTATCCGGTGGACGAGGTTGCATATGTACGGTTTGCTTCGGTTTATCGTCAATTTAAAGATATCAACATGTTTATGAAAGAACTCAAAGGCCTGCTGTCCAAAAATACAGGGGTCACGGAATAGTTCACTTCTCAAGCACTCTTCGCCGGCCGGCGCGGGAGTGTTTTTTTATTTTTTGCATAGAATAAACCTAAAGACTAAGGTGCCCTCTTATTTTACACAAAGTTTACAAAACGAGAACACAGCATTGATCTTCGCTTTCTATAATCAAACTGTAAATCAATTAAGGGGGAAACCTAAACAATGAAAAAGAGTATGTTATTGATTTTGACTTTGGTGCTGAGCTTCGCGCTGGCAGCATGCGGTCAAAACAACGCGGCACCAAACAACACGGCCGGCACCAACGGAAGCACTGCGGATGAAGCATCCGCGAGCAACGGGGGTAATGCAGCGACATCGGAACTTTCCGGGTCGATCTTGGCTGTAGGTTCCTCGGCTTTACAACCTTTGGTAGACCAAGTTTCGAAAAAATTCATGGATCAGAATCCGAATGTTTCTATACAAGTTCAAGGCGGCGGAAGCGGCACCGGGTTGACGCAGGTTTCCGGAGGCCAAGCGGACATCGGGAACTCCGACGTCTTCGCAGAAGAGAAGCTGGATGCGGCTCAAGCTGGTGAACTGGTTGACCACCAAGTTGCTGTCGTCGCGATGGCAGCTGTCGTTAACCCGGACATCACTGTCGACAATTTGACAAAAGACCAACTGGTCCAAATTTTCACGGGTAAAATCACAAATTGGAAAGATCTTGGCGGTCCGGACCAAGCGATTCAAATCGTAAACCGTCCGTCGAGCTCCGGGACTCGCGCCACATTTGAGAAATACGCGTTGGGTACGAAAACGGAGGACCTGCAAGGTTCGATCCAAGAAGATTCCTCCGGTACGGTAAAGAAACTGGTTGGCGAAACGCCGGGGGCGATCGGATATCTGGCCTTGTCCTACCTTGACGATACGGTCAAAGCTGTGAAGTACGAAGGCGTGGACGCAACGGAAGAAAACGTAGCAAACGGAACTTATCCGGTATGGGCTTATGAGCACATGTATACGAAAGGCGAGCCAAACGAAGTCGTGAAAGCCTTCTTGGACTACATGGTTTCCTCGGATGTTCAAGGCGACAACGGCGACGTAGTAGAGCTTGGCTATATTCCGATCAGCAAAATGCAAGTGGAACGCGATGTTGACGGCAACATCACGAAGAAATAACCAGCAGATTCGATAACATCATATCAGTGCGGCAAGAGGCGGACGGTTCTGCCTCTTTCTGTGCTGTTCTTAAAGGGAGAGGTTTCATGGCTCAGTCCGGCGGAAGAAAAAAAATACAACCGCATATCGTCGAGGAATGGACCGGCAAAATTTACGCTTCATTTTGTATCGTATTGCTGGTGGTTACGATCTTCTCGATGGTTTATTACGTAGCAACCAAGGGGTTAAGCACTTTTGTTCAAGACGGAATCTCACTAGGTGAAATTTTCGGCAGCACGAGCTGGAAGCCGGATGGGGAGCCGCCGATGTTTGGCGCCCTGCCGTTTATCTTGGGCTCGTTCAGCACTTCGATTCTGGCGGCGCTGATCGCAGCACCGCTTGGCATTTGCGCAGCATTGTTTATGGTTGAAATTATGCCGAAGTTCGGCAAGAAGTATTTGCAGCCGGTCATCGAGCTGCTGGCCGGGATACCTTCGGTCGTGTATGGTTTTGTGGGGCTTAGTATCATCGTACCTTTTTACAGGGATATTTTTCCGGGACAAGGTCTGGGGATCTTGGCGGGAGCGACCGTACTGTCGATCATGATATTGCCGACGATCACGTCGATCGCCACCGACGCCCTGTCTGCCCTGCCTCCCGGCTTGAAAGAAGGTTCCTACGCCCTTGGCGCTACGCGCTGGCAAACCTTGTCACGGACCGTATTGCCGACGACCTTACCGTCCTTGCTGACCGGGGTTGTACTCGGCATGGCTCGGGCTTTCGGGGAAGCCCTGGCGGTGCAGATGGTTATCGGGAACGCGCCGCATATCCCGCGCTCGCTCTTTGAATCCACCTCGACCTTGACCAGCGTCATTACGCTGAGCATGGGGAATACGGTCATGGGCACGACGCAGAATAACGTCCTCTGGACGCTGGCACTAATCTTGATGCTGATGACGTTTGTATTCGTCTTTATCGTGCGTTGGCTGGAAAGGAGAGCAAAACGATGAGCGCCAAAACCGTCGACAAAATCGCAACAGTTGTTATTATCGCTTTAGCTGGCTTAATTGTCTTGATTATGGCGGGGTTACTCGGCTTTATTTTAGTCCGGGGGCTGGGTCATATCAGTTTCGATTTTCTCACGTCACCTCCTGAAACGATTAAGGCAGGTGGCGGGATCGGCCCGCAATTGTTTAATTCCTTGTTCCTCTTGGTCTTGACCATGATCATCACGATTCCGCTCGGTATCGGCGCGGGGGTCTATATGAGCGAATACGCTAAACCGGGGAAAATCACCGATTTTATCCGTTTGATCGTTGAGGTATTGTCCTCTTTTCCATCGATTGTCGTGGGTTTGTTTGGTTTGCTCGTGATCGTGAACCTGTTTGGCTTTGGCTTCTCCCTGTTCTCAGGGGCGTTAGCTTTGACGATCTTTAACCTGCCGCTGATGGTGCGGATTACCGAGCAAGGGTTAGCCAGCGTGCCGCAGGCGCAAAAGGAAGCCAGCTTGGCGCTGGGCTTGTCCAAATGGAAAACGATCCAATCGGTGATGCTGCCGATCGCCATGCCGGTGATTCTGACCGGAACGATCCTGGCGGCGGGCCGCGTGTTCGGCGAAGCAGCTGCCCTGTTGTTTACGGCCGGGATGAGCAGTCCGCGGCTCGACTTTAGCAACTGGAATCCGTTGAGCCCTACGTCCCCGCTGAATCCGTTCCGTCCGGCGGAGACGCTGGCGGTTCATATCTGGAAGATCAATTCCGAAGGCTTGGCGCCGGATGCGCCTGAAATTGCCGCCGGTGCATCGGCCGTCCTGATTTTGACCGTGCTGGTGTTTAACTTGCTGGCTCGCTGGCTCGGACGCGTGATGCTCAAGAAATTTACGGCGACGAAATAGGAGGGCGAAGCCAAGTGTCAAATATTGAACTATCTACGAAAAACTTAAGCGTCTATTACGGAGAGAAACAAGCCGTTAAAAATATATCGCTCGATTTCGCTTCCCGGCAGGTAACCGCCTTGATTGGCCCTTCGGGCTGCGGCAAGTCTACATTCCTGCGCAGCCTGAACCGGATGAACGATTTGATCCGCGGGGCGAAGATCACGGGGGAAATCTGGATCGGGGACGACAATATCAATGATCCGAAGACCGATGTCGTGCTGCTGCGCCAAAAGATCGGCATGGTATGGCAGCGGCCAAACCCGTTCCATAAGTCCATCTATGAAAATATCGCTTTTGGACCGCGTTACCACGGGATTCGGGACAAGAAGAAGCTGGATCAGATCGTTGAGGAATCGCTCACCAAAGCGGCCCTTTGGGACGAAACGAAGGACCGACTGCACAGCTCCGCCTTGGCCCTGTCCGGCGGCCAGCAGCAAAGACTGTGCATCGCCCGATCGATTGCGGTCAATCCAAGCATCATCCTGATGGATGAACCGGCCTCGGCCCTGGACCCGGTATCCAGTGCCAAAATTGAAGAGCTGATCGCCGAGCTGAAGCAGGAATACTGCATTATCATCGTCACGCACAATATGCATCAGGCGGCTCGGGTGTCGGAAAAAACGGCGTTCTTCCTCATGGGGGAGCTGGTTGAGTACGGCGATACGAGTAAAATCTTTACCAATCCGTCCGAGAAACGTACAGACGATTATATCAGCGGCCGGTTCGGATAAGATACGTCTCTCCTTTTGCCACCTAGGAACAGGGCTGGACCCGGGGCGGGGAACCGCCCCGTTCGCGGTCCCTTTTAGATTGGAAAATCTCCGTATATACTGATAACATAAAGAGTGGACTGATTGGCGTGGGCAGCGCCTGCAATGGCTAAAGGAGATTTGGATAATGGACGTATTGGATTGGATTGAAAGGATGTTTGAGCATTACGGCTATTTTGTTCTGCTGCTCGGACTTCCCATCGACTTTATCGCGCTGCCGCTGCCTCCGGGTCAAACGACTCTGACCTATACGGGATATTTGGCATATAAAGGCGTGCTAGGTTTCCTGCCGGCACTCTTCGCTGGATATGCTGGGGCGGTGATCGGGGTGACGATTACCTATTTCGTCGGACATCGGGTCGGTGTGCCGTTGATCGAACGCTATGGCAAGTGGATTATGGTCAAGCCCTCACATTTGGACAAAACGAGGCGGGTCTACGAGAAATACGGCAATAGAATGCTGCTTATCAGTTTCTTTGTGCCGGGTGTAAGGCAGTTTTTTGGTTACTTTGTTGGCATTATGCGCATTCCTTTTCGAACCTTTGCCTTGTATGCTTACACAGGAGCAGCGCTCTGGGTGACTGTTTTTGTAAGCATCGGATTGGTGTTTGGCGAACAGTGGCAAGTTGCCATCGACCTGGTGGAGAAATATTTAAAGTTTTTCTTTATTGGGCTGGGCGCGCTGCTGTTGGTGCTCGTGTATTTGAAATGGCGGCGATGGAGGCTGAAGGTAGCCAAGTTGTCCCGGTAATACCTCAAAGGCGCTGGAGCTGGCTCCGGCGCCTTTATTTATTTCCGCTTTTTATTTTTATTTTCGGGTTTGCTTTGGTGCAAGATGAACTCGTCAAGCAGCGTCTCCTCAGTATCACCGCCGTTCTGCCCCTTTTCCTCCTTCAGCTTCAACAGGGAGAGCAAATCGAAAAGATCCCCAAGCACGGTGAACCCGGCACCGATAATGGCCAAGTCGTCCGAGGATAGGTCATTTTCTTGGATTCTTTGGTATTGACGCCTCTTTTTTCCTCCCAAGAACACCACCTGCTTTTAAATCTACTTGTTTCATCTTATGCAAATGGCTATTGGCTTGACTAGGCGTGAGCTAGGCTAGAGCCGCCGTCTCATATTCAGCATGGGTACCTGGTGAACGTATACCCATTTTTGCCTCTCTCCGCGAATGTCCCGATCGTTCGCTAACGAACTGTAATATGATGTTCTATATTTAAAAAGGAGGGAAAATCAATGTCGGGATATGAAAATGGCGTAGGTGGCGTAGGTTATGGTGGTTTCTGGACTTCCACAGGGACGATTCTGGTTCTCTTCATCCTGCTGGTCATTGTTTCCAAAGCGTTTATCTTTTAATTGAATAGTACCTCATGCAAAGGCCCTGCTGCAGCAGGGCCTTTGTTCATTTTTGCATTTGTTAGACAATTGCTCTAAAGCCCCGGCAGCGGCGCAAATCGCAGAGGAGTACCAGCGGATCAGCGGGGCACTCATCGAGGCGATCCGCACGCAATGGACGGACGAGCAGCTCCTGAACACAACGGAGATCGCAAGGTGAACCCTGGTCAAACGGGGCATCGCTCCGGTTTACGCTGATGCATCAGGCGCATCATCGGGGACAAATGACGGTATTGATGCGTCAGGCGGGACTGCGAGTTCCTGATATTTACGGGCCAACCTACGAATCGTGGATCGAGCCAGGGATGGAGCCCCTCGCCTAAACTGGGCCAGGCGGTCACAAAAGTAGCAACTATTTCCAGTTATTGCCGGAATCTCTGGAGGACGCCTCCTTGCATACCTATGTGCCTTACTACTTGCTTCCGTATGGGAAAGCTCTAACGATTGTGGAGCCGGATGTCCTGATCGGACGAATGGTGGAAGTCACCCCTTCGTTCCCCCTTGTAAACCAAACCCCTTGGACATAAACCGCTGGGACAAGATGTACAGCACGATGGACGGGATCGCATACAGGATGGAGAAGGCCGCAAGATTGCCGTATTCAATCATCCCGTATTGACCAAAGTACTGGTATAACTTCAGGGAAGCGGGGAAGTTCTCCGGATTTTGCAGCAAAATGTACGGGACAAAGAAGTTCCCCCAGCTGCCCGAGAAGGTGAAGATGGCCACCGTGCAAATGCCCGGCACCATCAGCGGCGCTACGACTCTGCGAATCCCCGTAAATACCGAGGCCCCGTCGACCCATGCCGCTTCCTCCAGATCCAGAGGGACGGAATCCATGAAGTTCTTTAGCATCCAAATGCCGTAGGGCATGGATGAAGCTACATAGAACAGGATAACGCCAAAGATTTGGTCATACAGCTTCAAACTTAGAAACAGCTGGTAGACCGGGACCATCACCGCCGTAATCGGCAAGGAAGTCATAAACAGGATGGTCAACATAAACGGCTTCTTGTATTTCATTTGATAACGGGACAACGGATAGGCGGCTAACAGTGCCAAGAGGACGACGAGCAGCGCCTGCCCCAGCGACATGATCAAACCGATCAGGAAAGCGCGCTGGTTCTCGCGGCTGGTGATCACGTTGATATAATTATCCGCCGTGATCCGCTGCGGCATTTTCAGCGTCTGCATGGCATTGGGATCAACCGAAGCAACCATCACCCAAAGCAAGGGTAAGACGAAGCAGATGCCGATGATCGTGAGGATCGTATAGGGCAAGATCCGGTAGATGAGTTTCCGTTGTTTTGCGTTCATAAGGAGTTCTCCTTGCTCTTGGACTATTTCAACGAGCGGGTATAGAACAGGCTAAGCACGATTCCGATGAGCAGAAGCAGCAAGGAGATCGCGGTTCCGTACCCCAGTTGATAGTTCACGAAGGCTTGGTTGTACATGAAGATCGGCAGTGTGGTCGTAGACGTTCCCGGGCCTCCGCCGGTCATGGCATAAATCAAACCGAACACGCCCAACGTCTGTAACGTGACCAGCATCATGTTGGTCATAAACGAATCTTTGATATAAGGGATGATGATCCGAATCAGTACCTGCCATTTCGAAGCTCCGTCGACCACCGCCGCTTCTTCCACCTCGCTGGGCACGTCGTCGAGAGCCGCTTGAAAGACGAGCATCGAGAAGGCGGTGCCGTGCCAGATGTTCGCGAGGATGATCGTCAGCATCGGAACGGTATACAGCCAGGTGACTGCCGGAATCCCCAATGAGGTGATGATCGAGTTAAGCGTCCCCTCGTCGCCGAAGAAGCTGTACAAGCACAACGCACAGACGATTTCCGGGGTTACCCAGCCGGCGAGGACGATCGTGCCGATCACCCGCCGGAACGTCCGGTTTCTGCGCTTCATCAGCAGGGCGATGAATAGGCCGAGCAGCTGCTGGCCAATCACCGCGGAGCCAAACAGGAAGACCAGCGTGTTCCAAATGCTGATCTTGACCGTCGGGTCCTTGAACATGTGAAGGTAGTTGTCAAACCCAACGAATTTTAACTCTCTTGCCGATTCCCCCGTTAAAGCCAGGTTCGTAAATGAATAGAAGAAAGTAAGGAAGACCGGAGTGATAAAAAACACCAGCATTATCACAATCGAAGGGAGCAAGAAGTACAGCCACGTGTACGTATTTCGTTTTCTGGAATATCCTTCAGCCGTCATGCTGCTCATGGTTCGTTCTCCTTCCGGAAGGCATTGCTTTGCCGCTTGTTATGATTGGTCATTTTCTTATGACAGCGTCCTCGCCTACGATGCGGGTGACGTCTTGGGCGTATTTTTGAGCTGCCTCTGCGGGGGAGGTGCCTGTGGCGACGGATTCAACCATCGTCTGAATTTGCGTCGATACTTCCGGGTACTTATCCTGAGCAGGCCGGAACTCGGCGTTCTGCAGATATTCCGTAGCGATTTCGTTAAACGGCATTTGCGTGTATTCCGGATCTTTGGCGACGTCGGCTCGCACAGTAATATTCCCTGAGGAGGTGACGAGCTTCTTGCTGTTCTCTTTGTTTAATGCGTATTTGATAAACTCCCAGGCTTCGTCTTTATGCTTGGCGTTGCTCGGAATGGACAGCGCCCAACCACCGGCAAGGGTAATGGTCCCCGGTGCCTGACCTTGGCTCGTCGGCATCGGAGCAAAGCCCAGCACATCCTTGTATTCCGGCCATGGGGAAGCACCGGTTTCCAGATAGTTGCCGGTAATCCAGGAGCCGTCGAGGGAGATGGCCAACTTGCCTTGAGGCAAATATTCACGGGAAGCGGTGTTACCGGCCTGCCCGTTCAGAACCTTGGAGAGCGGCGGTCCGAGCTTTTCCTTGTTTACGGTTTCAATAAACCCTAATGCGTCCAAGATACCTTGGCTTTCGATGATCCATTTTCCGCTTGCATCGTCATACAGTCGTTCGCCGGTACCGTAAAGGAGCATTTCGTACGTCTGCATGGAGGTGGCTTCCCCAGTCGCCTTGCCCATGTTCATCCAGATCGGGACGATGTCCGGGGCTTTTTCCTTAATCGTGCGAGCCGCATCAAGCACTTCCTCCCAGTTCTTCGGCGTCCACTCTTCGGGAAGGCCGACCTGCTTAAAGATCTCTTTGTTGTACCAAAAGCCACGGGAATCCGTGTTGTACGGTACGCCATACACTTTGCCGTCGCTGGCGGTAACGCCTTTCTTCATCGCCTCGATAAACGAGCCGTTCGACCAATCCTCCCAGTCCTTCAGCCGCTCATCCAGTGGTTCCAGATAACCGGCGCTGGCGTCCGAATTGAGGATGAATGTGTCCTCCGTCACGATATCCGGAGCGGTGTCTTTGGATTTCAGAGACAAGGCGACTTTCGCAAAATAGTCCCCTTCAGAGGCTTGAATCGGTGCTGGTTTAATCTCGACATCCTTGTTCGGGTAAGCGGCAGCGATCTCTGTCAACCAACGGTACAACGTGCCTTTTTCTCCGGCTCCGTCATCCCGATAGGTCACCGTAATCGTCGTTTTTCCGGAACTGTCCGACTTGTCGCCCGACCCGGAACACCCGGCTAGCAGCGCCCCGCCTAAAGCCGTACACAACAACACGGAAGCGATGGCCCAACTTCTTTTTTTCATAAATACCATGCTGTGATCCCTCCCTGGTAAGTAGTCTTATTCGGGTTTTGCGCTCAACCCGATGGTTTAACGCATTAAAAAAATACTGTGTACATCCCTTCCAGTAAAACATACTTGCCGAAGGAGCAATTTATTCAAAAAAACTCCACGAATAAATATTGACCGAATCGGTTTACGGAAGTATGCGAAATACGATCACACGGTGACGGATTTCTTCGAGCGAATCAAACAAGCCGCGAACATCAGGTCGCGATGATCGATAAGCATCCGGCGTTACTGTCTTTCTTGACCAGCGTTTATTTTGAAACGAATGAGGAGGTTCATCCGGAAATTAAGGCGATCTTGGCCAAAGGGGAGGAGGTTCGGAACCGGATCGCTTTGACCGGCGTGGATGAATCGAAGTTTACGGAAGGCATTAATCTGAAGCTTCTCATGAACATGTTGACTTAGATGGCGGAGGGGTTCACCAACCAGATGTCCAGGGAGAACAAACTCGATATCAAGGAAATCACAAGGGGGTTCCATGGGCGTGATCGAATTAAGAAACCTCACGAAGCGATAGGGCAAGGCCAGAGGGATTACTGACGTGAACCTTCAGGTGAAGGAGGGGGAGATCTTTGGCTTTATCGGTCCCAACGGGGCGGGGAAGTCAACGACGATTCGGACGCTGCTTGGGCTCATTTATCCGACCAGCGGCCTGGATCCACTGATGCAGCAGACCTTCTTCGAGCTGATTGCGGAGGAGCACCGGAAAGGGGCGACCGTGTTTTTCTCGTCCCATATTCTGAGCGAAGTCCAGAAGATGTGCAGCCGTGTCGCCTTCATTAAGGAGGGCGGATCATCAAGCAGGAGAAGATGAGCGACTTGCAGGATAACAGCTACAAGAAAGTCAGCCTGGAAGCCAAGTCCGACATCGATCCGGCCGCCTTTAAGAAGCTGGATGGCGTCAGCAACCTTGAACTGAGGGGATCTTCGGCCAGCTTCATGTTTAAAGGCAGCCTAAACGCGTTTGCTGCAACGAATCGCTACCGTTGATTTAATCAACATCTCGATTGTGGAGCCCGATCTGGAGGAAATCTTCCTGCATTACTACGTGAAGGAGGAGTAGGCCGTCATGAATATGGTCATGCATGAGTTGAAGTCGCTGAGGAAATCGGCCTTCGTCTGGACCTTGGAGATGATCGCCTTGGCCGCCCTCTACTTATCGATTTATCCCAGCTTAGCGAGCGATGCCGAAGATTTCAAAAAGCTGCTTTGGCAGTTATCCGGAATCCGTTCAAGCGATGTTAGGCATTGATTTGGATAGGATTACCGCGGGCCAAGATCGTCAGCTCCAAGCTGCTGGCTGCGATGCTCCTCCTGATCGCGACGAATATCGTCTTCTATGCAACAGCGTTTCTCATCGCAAACGGAGTCAAAACGGAGGATTTCAGCCAAAAGCTGTTTCTGCTGATCCATATGACGTTATTTTTTGTTCAGTTGATGTTTTTGACGATTGGTATGGCGTCGTCCGTGTTTTTTGCCAAACTCCGGAGCGTCCTTCCGTTATCGCTGGGCGTGGTCATCGGATTGTATCTGATCGGCGCCTTGCTCGCAAGCGGGGAGGACAAAGAGATGATCCGCTTCATCTCGCCCTTCAAATATTTCGCACTTAAGGCCTACCTTAGAGGCTTGATCATCCGGAGCGTATGCATGTTCTTGCTAGTTGTCAGCGGAATGAGCAAGTATTCGGCTCTTTTGAAGTCACGCAGATCAGTGGATTTTTTGCCATGCTGTTTTTGTATATTGAGCTGACGGTCGCGATTCACGCGGTCCTGCTGGGAAGCTTTGCGATTTCCAAACTTACGGACTTGACAGATCAGCTAAACGCACTGAACGTGCTCTCTCCCTTCAAATACTTCAGCTATGAGCGTATCTTAAACGGAGAAGGCCTTCATGCGGGGATTGTCGCGCTATCCCTCCTCCTGGTGGCGGTGCTGGTTGTTGTCACTTATGCGGCTTATCGCAAAAGAGAACTAAACGTTTGATCGTTGCACGAGTGGCGGTTAGAACGCCCATGCAAGAGGCGCGGCCGGTTGATCCGGTCGCGCCTCTTTTTTGCTTGGCGAAACACTTGCCTTGCTTACATGCGATCCGGAGCCGGCAATCCGATGACATCCAGCGCCTCCGCGATGGTCTCCTTAAATTTCGCAGTAAGCCACAGACGGTAGGGTTGCCGCTCGGGCTCGGCTTTTAGGATCGGACAGGCGGTATAAAAATGATTAAACAAGGTGGCGAGCTCATACGCGAAATGGCAGATCGGTGTAGGAGAAAGTTCCTCACACGCAGTGCTCAGCGTATCCGGCCATGCTGCGATTTGCCTCAGCAGGGCGTGTTCGGCACGTTCCTGCGGTGCGATGTCCTCCGGCAGCGACTCCATCCGAGGGAGCCCGTCGGCTTGGGCTTTGGCTAAGATGCTGGCGGCCCGGGCATGCGCGTACATCAGATAAACGCCGGTGTTGCCGGTGGTTTCCGTGGCCTGCTGAATGTCGAATACTACTTCAGTCGGCAAGGCGAATCGCAGCAGATAATAACGGATCGCCGCTGCTGCGATCAGCCGGCTGGACAACCCTTCGGAATCGGACCGCTTGGCTTCGATTTGCGCTTCCATAAGGTCCAGCAAATCGGACACTTTGATGCCGATCCCTTGTCTGCCGGACATAGCGTACGAGGCTTTGCCGTCCGAGGTGTCGAGGCCAAGCTCCCGGGCTGCGCCAGGGCTTAGCGATACGACGCCGTAACCGACGTGGCGCAGCTTCTCCGCTTGGGCTGTGAAGCCTAACGCCTCCAGCGCTTGCTTCACCATCGCCTGCGGATACGCTTGCCTGTGGTCGATCACGTTGACGACGAGATCTGCCTTGCCGTAATCGGCGGCGACACCTTCTGCACTGGTTGTCCAGAGCCCATCTGCAAACGGTTTGTACCTGAAATCGTTCCCCAGCAAACCGAACTTCCAAAGATGATAGGCGATATCCTTGGCCGTATACGTCAAAATTCCGTTGGACCGAACGAGCACCTTATCGGCCTGATGCTCGGCTTCAGACTCCACATCTTCTGCTGCAGGTTGCTTCAGGACCCAGCAGCCCTCCAGCTTACCGGACGTTTCCTTATGGAAGAGTGCGGTCTGCTGCAACAAACGGAAGGCCGTGTCCCAGAACCCTTGCCGGACAATGTTGCTCTCCCAGACCAACAAATCATAATCAATCCCAAACGCCTTCATTTCCTCCAGATGCTCCCGCACGATACGCTCTGCCGTAAGCAAGCCAACCCAAGCCAGGTTCCCGTCTCCAGCTTCCAGCGCCTGCAGCACCTTCGTTCTCTGCTCCAACAGCGACGGTTGATCATCGTATTCCTTGTTAACCCGGGAATAGATGTCCCAACAGAAATCGCCGAATCTCACGTGGGCAGCCTGATGATCCACATTCAGCAACCCAACGACGGTGTCTGCCAACTGATTACCCAGATCGTCGATGTAATTATGCACTTCGATTTGGTATCCGGCCCTCTTGAGCAGCCGCGCCAGCGAGTCGCCGATACAGGCGTTTCTTAGATGACCGATATGAGCGGATTTGTTCGGATTGATGGAAGTATGTTCGATCACGACCTTTTCGCGAACTGCCCGCGGAAGTTGAAAATCCTTGCGGGCCCATTCGTTCCAATCCAGGCGGAAGTTCAGAAAGCCCGGCGGCGCGGTTTCGATCTGGTGGAATAGCCCCTCCATCCGGCCGGTTTGTTCCAATTCATTCTTCAGTTGTGCGGCAATATGCAGCGGTGGTTGACGCAGCGTTTTGGCCAGCTGCATCGCGATGTTGGTCGAATAATCCCCGTGTTCCGCACGGGCGGGCCGCTCGATCACAATGTCCGGGAGCTCCTCGGTGCTGTGGCCAAGCCTTGAAAGGACTTGTCGTACGGACAATTCAAGATATTTTTTCATCCAACTGCTGATCATAAAATCCACTCCTCCCTGGCAAAAAAATAAGCCTTCATCTCATCAAAGAGACGAAGGCATTACGCGCTCGCGGTACCACTCTTGTTGTTAAACTTCATGTTTAACCACTCTGAAGGATAACGGTCTTGGGCCGTGGCTGCTTACTCGACTCACGTTCAGCAACCATTCTCATGGGTCCGTTTCACTGGAAGCCCTGTACCGGTTTCCACCCTCCCGGCTCGCTTGGACTAGAACAGCCAGCTACTCTCCCAATCGTCGAATGTGGGATATTTTGTATTATTATATCCGCTTAATTTGGAATGTCAATCCTGGACTTCCCCAATATCAACCCACGAGCCCGACTTCTAGAGTAGGAGAAGAAAATTTTGGTCATACTCTTACTACTTCCATCAGAACAAAGGGGCTAGCGACATGCAACAACCGGACGAGTTTATCGAAACAACTGCAGCAAAACCTGGAAGGTCTTCGCGAGCTTCTCGGGAACAGTTCGGATGTCGTGTTCCGTCAGCTTTTGCCGGCGGACTGTACGCAACTCGCTATCGTTTACATCGAAGGACTTATCGACAATCAACTCTTGCAACAGGATGTGATTCGCCCGATTCTGAAGACCTCCTCAGACGGGGAGATGACGCCAACTCAGGTTAAGGACAAGGTCGTCAACGTCGGCGGCGTTAGCTCAGTGACCACCTATGAGGATGCGTGCAACGGATTGTTGTCTGGCGGTGCGCTGATCCTGATCGATGGGTATATGGATGGTTTGATTGTCTCAATTCCCGGGTTAGAGGAACGCGCGATTGCCGAATCGAAGGCCTATCCAAATAATCGGGGGCCTCAGGACGCATTCACGGAGGCGATAAGTACGAACACTTCCTTAGTACGTCATAGGGTGAAGGATGAAGAAGTTCTGAATCAGGATAACCAGCTTACGATTTTTCCTATGCTGTACAACACCGATCGTCCAGATACGATCGCAGCGGGCGTAATGGAAGGCCGAATTGCCATCTTTATTGACGGAACGCCATTCGTTCTCCTTGCCCCAACCTTATTCGTCGACTTTCTTCAGTCCGCCGAGGATAATTATCAGTCGTATCTTAATTCCGACGGTATTGTTATTGAGCTTAATGGCCCAACGTGAAGGGGGCCCTTTTCCAGCTTTCCTTGAAGCGTTGATCATGGAAGTCGTTTTTGAGATTTTGCGGGAAGCCGGGCTGCGGATACCGAGAACGATTGGTCAAGCTGTGTCCATCGTGGGTTCTATCGTCATAGGACAAGCGGCGGTCGAAGCGGGCATCGTCTCTACCGTTATGGTGGTTGTCGTAGCGATTACGGCCATATCCAGTTTCGCCATTCCGTTCTATTCCATGTCGATCCCGATCCGGATGCTGCGTTTCGGGTTCATGGCGATTGCTTCAACCCTGGGGATTTATGGGCTGACCGTCGCTTTTATTGTGCTTGTCGTGTATTTAAGCGGGCTCCACTCCTTTGGCGTTCCTTATTTATCGCCCGTCGCTCCCTACAAGGCACGGAAGCAATCGGATGCCATCCTCCGCTTTCCCTACCAACCTGGAGCTAAAGGACCGTAGAAATCAAGGAGATGATCCCTGTGTACCGACAGGTAAAGCGATTTGTTCTTGTCCCCATATCCCTCGCGATGATCCTGCTGCTGTCAGGTTATTGGAACCGCAATGAATTAAATGAACTTTCGATCGTGCTAGCCATGGGGATCGATAAAGCGGATGACCTTTACGAGGTCAGCTTCCAGGTCGTGAATCCAAATCAGATGTCGCGGAAGCAATCGAGCGAGCGTACGCCTACGTTCGTATTCTCGGTACATGCCGATTCCATTAGTGAAGCTGTGCGAAAAAACGGTGGGCATGTCGTCGCGGAAATTGTATATGTCCCATCTGCAAATTTTATTCCTGGATGAGGCCACGGTATTTGGTGAAGATGTCTTTGCATGGACATGCTGCGAGATGAATTCGGGCAACGACTTGCTTGAAGATATGTCTTATGATACATTATTTTTCATAATGAATGTTTCGGTATGAAGCACATACCGCTTCGATCTGACTTGCTCTTGGAGCAAGGGGGAACGGGGCGGTTTTTTTTATTGACTCGGAAAGGGAGTGTGCATGATGAGTGAGTTCGATGATGTTTACTTGGAGTGGCTGGAACGGCAGATCGACGAGGAGACCAACCCAAGAAGAAAGGAGTTTCTCAAAAAGGGATTAAGCCGGGGCACAACGGATTTTCTGCGGTACATTTGGTATCCCGCCATTGGAAACCTCAATGATCTCTATCCTGAGTATGAGGTTCGCGACTTTAATAATGGCTTCCGCTACCTCGATTTGGCCTATCGACCGGGCAACGCCAAAGGATGTATCGAGATTCAGGATTATCGAAGCCATGCTCGGGATATCGAGGCCGGGCGGTTTAAGGATTTGTGTATGAAGCAAGCTCTGCTGGCGTTAGACGATTGGTTGTTCCTACCGATTGCCTATCTATCCATTCGGGAAGACCCGGGAGTTTGCAAGCAGCTGGTCTTATCCTTTGTTGGTAAGTTCCTGTCCAACGCCGTACCTTCTAACCTTCATTGGGCCGAAGCGGAAACCCTAAGGTTTGCCAGACGACTGATGCGCCCCTTTACGCCGGCAGAGCTCGCGGATCATCTCAGTCTATCCAAGCAGCATACACGAGCAATTCTACATGCTATGCACAACCGAAAGTTGCTGGAGGTCGTAGGCGGGAGACAACGGTATCGAACGTTCCGGCTTCCGAACGCGCGTTAGGGGCAAGGCGCTCGGATGGCAGGATGTAACTGGGGCTAAGGCTAGCTCTAAATCCACTTCTGGTGCTGAGGCTGTTGCTGGTGTGAATGCTGCTGGTGCGAATGCCATTGCTGGTGCTAATGCGATTACTGGTGCTAACATAACACTAACTCTAACGCTTGTGAGCAACGCTATTAAGGCAAATTTGCTCTCGAAAAAATTCTAACGACGATGAGACACTCTATTAAGGTGAAAATCGAGAAAAATAGGGGGAAACAGAGGAATAAGCTCTGTAGTAAGCGTTAGAATCGCAAAGTGTCCTTTTTGGAGCAAATAAGATCTGTGGCAAGCGTTAGCGGTTAATCGGAGGGGATTCGCAGACCCACGGGGGTAAAAGAAAGCACCGGCAGGCACTAGGAGGTAAAGGATGCACCCGCAAGCACTAGGAGGTAAAGGATGCTCCCGCAGGCACTCAAAGTCACCTCTAGGCACTCATAGCACTCATCAGCACCCGCAGGCCAAGGGGAATAAACTATGTTAGAATGAAGAAGAATATCCTTATTCATGCAGAGGAGGAAAAAGGTGAGTACATCCATCAGCTTGCATCTATGGTTCGATAAACAGGCGAAGGAGGCCGCAGAGTTCTATTGCTCCGTATTTCCGGAATCCCGAATCACGGGGGTTACGACGCTAAACGATACCCCTTCGGGTGATTCCGAAATGGTTTCGTTTACCGTTTGGGGTTTTCCGTTTATGGCGATTTCGGCTGGACCGTACTTCAAGCTAAATCCTTCGATCTCGTGCATCGTCAATTTCGACCCTTCCAGAGACCCTAACGCCAGAGAAATGCTGAATGAAGTGTGGAACAAGCTGTCTGACGGCGGGACTGCGCTCATGCCGTTGGATCGATACCCCTTCAGCGAGTGGTATGGCTGGATTCAGGACAAGTACGGGGTTACGTGGCAGCTGATGTTAACGAATCCGGAGGGGGAGCCGCGTCCACCGATTGTTCCGTCCATGATGTTCACAGAGGATAACTGTGGCAAAGCGGAAGAAGCACGTGAATTTTATCTCTCCGTCTTCCGGAATGCGAAACCGGGCACGATCGTGAAGTATGGCCCCGGACAAGAACCGGACCGGGAAGGGGCGGTCATGTTCACCGATTTTATGCTGGAGAATACCTGGTTTGCAGCGATGGACAGTGCGCACGCTCATGGGTTCGTCTTCAACGAAGCCATTTCCTTCTTGGTGAATTGCGACACGCAGGAGGAAATTGATCATTATTGGGAAAGTCTCTCCGCCGTTCCTGAGGCCGAACAATGCGGTTGGCTCAAAGACCGGTATGGCCTCTCGTGGCAAATCACTCCGTCCGCCTTGGATGAGATGCTGACCCAGGGAACCTTGGAACAACGGAATCGAGTGACGCAGGCGTTTCTGAAGATGAAGAAGTTTGACCTCTCGGAGTTGCAACGGGCTTTTGAGGGGAAGTAAACTCTATGGCAATGGCGCGGTAATCGCTAACACGCTTTCGTACGGAGTGAGGAAAAAAACGCCCCGGGATTCCTGATCGTGAATCAGGATCCTCAGGGCGTTTTTCGCCACAGAATTAAAAAAACAGCCCCGAATGGACTGTTATATTTGTATGTATGGTGGAGCCTAGGGGGATCGAACCCCTGACCTCATCGCTGCCAGCGATGCGCTCTCCCAGCTGAGCTAAGGCCCCGTATGAGCGACTTCTTTATTGTATAAAAACGTAGTCAAGCTGTCAATATCCCTTCAGCGAAAAAAATGTGTTCCTCCTCCCATCCAGCCATCCCGGTTACCGAATGGGAGGACCACGCCGGTTTCACGCGGTTTACAATTTGATGCTCGTGATTTTGGCGACCGGGACGATCACCTGCCGACCTGACTCATCGATCATTTCCAGGGCATCGTTATGCACGGTGACCAATGTGCCTTGTATGACGGAGCCCGTCGTCTCAATAGTGATGCTGAGTCCGATCGAGGCTTTCATTTGCTGCCGGGTCGCCGAATCCGGGAAGGAGGCGGCATCAAGTGCATGCTCCAGATGCTCCACTCGGCTGGCTAGCAGCTCAAGTTCTGCTTGCAGCAGGCGAATTCGCCTTCGCAACGGTTCGTTTAGCAGAAAGCGCAGGAGGGTCATTGCGATTCACCTCTTTTCCCTCTAAATCTCGTCTCTAGTAAATGAGACAATATATCATATGAAACTAGATTGATAGAGTTTCGGGAGTGCCTTACTTTCCGGCAGATACCCTTTATGTTATGCTGAAATGAGATACGGAATCGTTAAGAAGGAGAAGGGTGAATTATGATCAAGCATATCGTATTGTTTAAATTGAAGGATGCATCTCCGGAAAATGTGGCACGTACGGTTGAGATACTGCGCGGCATGCAGGGTAAAGTAGAGCAGCTCAGAAGCCTTGAGGTGGGCACCGACGTGATCCGTTCCCCTCGTTCCTATGACATTGCGCTCATTGCTACCTTTGATTCGCTTGCGGATTTGGAAGGATATCAAGTTCATCCGGAGCACAAGAAAGTAATCGAGCATATGAGCGAAGTACGCGAGAGTCAGGTCGCAGTCGATTTCGAATTTTAGACTGGACCAAAGGAGGGAATCCCCTTGTATTATGTAAACCGGGAACAAATCGAACGCAGGCTGGACATGCTGCCAGAATTGCTGCAGGCCCTTCGTGAAGCGGCGGAGGCCAACTCCTCCCTGCTGGGGCGTTATGCAGAGGAACGAGCATTGCATCTGGCGCTGGAAATCGTAACGGACGTCGGCAGCTATTTAATCGACGGGTTTATTATGCGTGACGCCAGCAGCTATGAGGACATTGTAGACATCCTCTTGGATGAAACGGTCATCGATGCGAAACTGCACGTTACGCTCATCGAACTGGTTCGACTGCGGAAACCGTTAGTTCAGGAATATTTTGCTTGGGATCGCCAGGAGGTCGAAGGGCTAAGGGGGCGGTTGCCCGAGGCTTTGCAGGATTTTTCGGCCAATGTGCTGAAGTACCTGGAACAGGAAGGCGTCTAATCTCAGACAGACAAGCCCAATTTTTTTCCTTACAAGTGTGACCGGACAGACCCTTGCTGCTTATAATACATTATCGATATGGGCATTCGCGGAGAAAGCCAAAAAGGAGAGATGAGTCGTGAGCAAAGGAAACAAAGGTTGGATATGGGGGGCCGCCATCGGCACGGTTGCCGGTGCGGTAACGGCGTTGTTATTTGCCCCCAAAGCCGGGAAAGAGCTGCGTAAGGATATTGCCAACGGGGCTCGTCAAGTCGGAGAGAAGACGCAAGAGGTTGCCGGAAAAGTATCGGAGCAAAGTACCGTTCTTGTCGGCAAGGTGAAGGAAGCCGCTGAAGTGTTGATCAGTGAAATCCAAAGCCGTCGTTCCGACAAGATCACCGATGAAGAAGAGGTCATTGCTCAAGTCTCCGAATTTGCAGATGAAGAAGAGGAGACGGTGACCGAAGAAGAGACAGTGGCCCTTGGCGTCGTAACGGAAGAAGAAACGACGGAAGCCGTTGAAGCGACTACTGCAGCTGTGGAAGCAGCGGCAACTTCCGACAAAGAGGAAGGCCAATAATTCGAACGGCTGTCCACAGTGATCGCCCGAAAAAGACCCGCTCCCGGGTCTTTTTCCCGTTTTCTCCGCCCTTGCGGGTTTTCTTGCACTACAAATTGAGTTAAGATTTAGGTACCCTCTGTGGTGCGAAGTCATAAAGTAATGAGAAGGATTTTACACTAAACATAAAGGAAGCGGTATGTTCGTGCAGCAAGCCATCGCCATATTAGACTCGGGAGTGGGAGGCCTCACCGTCTGCAAGGAAGTGATGAGGCAGCTTCCCAGAGAGAAAATCATTTACTTCGGCGATACGGCCCGGGCTCCTTATGGCCCAAGGTCGCCCGAGGAAGTCCGCTTGTTTACCGAGCAAATCGTCGATTATTTAATCCAGTTCCATCCGAAAATGATTGTGATTGCCTGCAACACCGCCACAGCGGCTGCACTCGATTTCATCAAGGCCAAGGTGGATATCCCTGTCATTGGCGTCATTCATCCGGGTGCCCGCGCAGCAATCAGCGCGACGAAGACCGGAAAGATTGGCGTCATCGGGACGGTAGGCACGATTCGTAGCGGGGCCTATACGGTAGCGCTACGTGAGTTAAATCCGCAAATCGAAATCGTTAGCGAAGCTTGTCCTGAATTTGTTCCGTTAGTAGAGCATGGGTTGTATGAAACGAAGGAAGCGCTGCATGTGGTGGAGCGATCTCTTCGGGAGATGAAGAAGCAGCCGATGGACTGCTTAATTCTAGGCTGTACTCATTATCCGTTCTTGAAAGACCCCATTCAACGTGTCATGGGGCCAAATGTGAAGTTAATTAGTTCTGCGGATGAAACTGCCCGCGAAATCAGCACGATTCTACATCAACGGGGATGTTTGGCTCGCGGTAACGGTACTCCCGTGCATCAGTTCTTCTGCAGCGGGGAAGCCGATATGTTCCGCAAGATCGCCAGACAGTGGTTGGGTGAGCAAGTCGAGCTGAGTCCCATCGTTTGGCAGGTATCCAGTCCTGTGGTGTAACAATCAAAAAAACCTTTGGGGGAGCTTAACAACCCGCCCAAAGGTTTTTTTGAACCACGTCATAGAAACTGTCGCGCAGCACATGTGTCTTTCGTTACGGACGAATGATTCGAATAGAGCCGGGTTCCAAGGTAGCGCGAAGCGGCGTAGTAGCCACGTGCTCTCCGTCACCTAAAGCAAGACGCGGCAGAGAGCTGGAAATCGTAATGTTTTGGCCCTTCAGCATCGTGACGAAGGAGAGCTTCGTATGACCTCCAAACAAGACGGTAGGAAACAACAGGAGCAGCTTCAGCTTGGAGCAATCGTGCACGACGCACAGGTCGAGCACCCCGTCGTCCGGCTTGGCGTCCGGACAGATGGTCATGCCTCCCCCATAACTGGAAACATTATTAATCGCCGTCAGCCAGGCGGACTCGAAATGGTAAGTGGTTCCGTCGCAGTCGAGCGTTAACGGTCCGGGACGATAGGTAAGAAGGGTATGAAAAATACCGATGATATAAGCTAACCTGCCTAGTCCCAACGCATTGCATATTTTTTTGTAGCGGCTGTCATTGACATTGCTGGCAACTTGAGCGTCAAAGCCGACCGCCAGTGCAGTCAGCGTGCGAT
The DNA here is from genome assembly GCF_025151705.1 of Paenibacillus sp. p3-SID1389. Lineage (NCBI taxonomy): Bacteria > Bacillati > Bacillota > Bacilli > Caryophanales > Paenibacillaceae > Paenibacillus > Paenibacillus sp. p3-SID1389. Next base: position 48,264 of record NZ_JALXVO010000004.1, read on the forward strand.
CTCCATCGATGGAGATAAGATCAGCTGCCGTTGACCGGCCGCTCAGCAATACCTTCAGCGCGCCGCCAACCCGGCGCGGGATGCCGAATCCGCGGGCAGTGTCATTGCCTGATCCGGCGGAGAAGACCGCCAGCGGCACGCCGGACTGGTGCATCGCAGGCAGCAGGCTATGGATGGTGCCGTCGCCTCCGATCACGCCCACCGCGCGCCAAGACACTTCCCCGGTTAGCTTGCCCTGAAGGAATGTATGCGCTTGCTCGGCGCTTGTGGTGTAGACGTGCTCGTAAGGAATACCAAGCCGTTGCAGCTTTTTGCTGATTTTATTCCAAATCCGGCGACCTTCGCCGTTACCCGCATTTGGATTGACGATAAACAAGTACATGATGACTCCCCTATCTATGATGGCAACGCTAATTTGGCTTATTTTCAGTCTACTGAAGATTAGAAAAAATGAAAATCAAAATTTTTAAACCCCGTTGATCAACGAAAGGAGTGTAGGCCGTGCAATTGATCGCCATGATCACCATGCTGATCGACCATGTTGGGCTGCTGTTTTTTCCCGGAGATGTTCTCTGGCGGATAATCGGACGAATTGCTTTCCCGATCTATGCCTACGCACTGGTCCAGGGTTATCAGCACACCTCCAATTACCGGAAGTACGCATCACGGTTGCTACTGATCGCTGTGCTATCACAAATTCCTTACCAGCTGGCTTTCGATACGAACGGTTTAAACGTCGTGGCGACCTTATTCGTATCTTTACTGGTGCTACGCATGCTGGATTCGTCGAAGCCGGGGCCGCTGTCCGCGATCATTATCGCTGTTGTCTGCGTGATTATGGAGGTGCTTCCGTTTGATTATGGTGCTTACGGTCTGCTGCTGGTGCTGATCTTCAAATTTGCCAATCAAGGAAAAACGGTGGCGATGCACTTGCTCCTGAACCTCGTGTATCTGTTCGCCTACGGCTGGGTGATTCAGCTGGCCAGCATCCTGCCGACGCTGGTGATTGCCTACGGGCCGGGGCTGTGGCGAAAGCTCGAAACCTGGCGGCTGCCCCGCTGGGTGTGGAGAGCTTTTTATCCTGCGCATTTAGTGGTGCTGGCGATCTTGGTGTACCTGTTGTAAAGAGAGAATGGAGCCAAGTTTGGGGGTGGAAAAATCCGGGGTTTGTCTCGGATTTTTTTTATTGGGCCATGAACCATGGTACAATAGGGTATCCTAAGTAGCAGCGCAACACTTACGCCGAAACGGGAGGGATGGAAATGAAATGGAAAAGCTGGTGGTCGCTTCGTCGTTGGTCCCATATTTTTCGCCGGACTCTCCCGCTGCTCACTTCGGGCAACATTCCGCTTACCGATAAGCTGTTGCTGGTCGTGCCGGCGCTTGCTTATTGGGTTCTGCCGGATGTGCTGCCGTGGATTCCGATCGACGACATGGCGGTGACGATGCTGCTGATGGATTGGTTTGTGACCCGGGCAGAGCGGAAATATCCGGGTGCTTAGCGTTGAGCCTTGCTTGTTGAGCTGTGTTTCTTTACAATAGGAATGTTAGGGGAAGCCATTTTGTGCGATAGGAGAGATCATATGAGAGTCAAAATTACCCGCAATGCGGCGAAAGTGATACAAAAGGAACTGGCCAAGGAAGAAAACCAAGGGTTGACGCTGAAGGTATTCATCACCCATTCTCATGGCGACCATGCTCACTACGGCCTGGATTTGGTCAAGCCTACCGAGAACGACCAAATCGTCAAGACCGATAAGGACATCGATGTCATCGTGGAAGGAACGGATCCGTTGTTGGATGGCGTGAAGATCGATTATTTGTATTTTCCGGAGGAAGGCTTCGTGATTACCAACCCTTCCAAAGGCAATCACGGGGATCACTAAGCTAAGCTTTAGCTAACGATAAAGAAGGGACCTGGCATGGCTAACGATATTCGGATTTGCGATAAATGCAATCATATCCGCATGAAGACGTTTGTACCGAAGCTGCAAAAGCTCGCGCCGGATGCCGAGATCAAAATCGGCTGCAAATCGTATTGCGGTCCGTGCGGCAAAAGAGCGTTCGTATATATCAACGGCAGATACGTCAGCGCACCGACAGAGGACGAGGTGCTGGCGAAGGCTGCGCCTTTTGTGAAGAAACCGAAGTGAGAGAATTAGAAATGAGAAGCCGTCGGAGCTGGAGCTCCGGCGGTTTTTTTTAGGGGATCAGCTGTTTTGAAAGCTTCCTTCGGACAACCGTTTCTGGTAGGGTATTCTTAAGAAAAACGGCCAATCGATTAAACACCAAACAAAGGAGTTAGATCATGGGAGCGATTCAGGAACGGATGAAGGATGTCGCAAACTATCGGGCAGCTCGTACGGCAAGAGAGGACTTTGATGCGTTTTGGAGTCAGACGTTAGAGCGGTTTGCAGCCAAGCCGCTGAATGATCGCCGGGAACCTGCAGCGACGTTGATGAAGGGAACCCTTGCGGCGCGTGTGCAGTTTGAGGGATACGATGATACGCCGCTGTATGGCTGGTTTTTGGTCCCGAAGGGCGGGGACGAGCAAAATCGGAAAGTTCCGTGTGTGGTGATTTATCAAGGATATCAATGTCATCGGGGGATTCCGGAAAATTATGCCGTTTGGCTGCAGATGGGGTATGCCGTTTTTGCGGTGGATACGCGCGGCCAGACAGGGGAAACGGGGAATCGCTTAGCCTCTGCTCGAGGGATCTTCAAAGGGTCGATGACCCAAGGTGTGCTGGAGCCGGAGCACTTCTACGGCTTGGCGATGACGATCGACGCCTGGAAGGCGCTGCAATGGGTGAGTGCCCAACCTGAAATCGACGCAGAGCGAATTGGGGTGTACGGAACAAGCCAGGGCGGCGGCTTGGCGCTGCAGATGGCGGCGTTAAGCAAGGTACCACGGGCGGCAGTTGCTAACGTCCCGAATCTGTGTCATTTGGAGTTCGCGTTGATGAATTCAACCGGCTCCGTCTCGGAAATCGCTGAATTTGTCGCCCGTAACCCGGGATCGTTGGAGCAAGTCCTAACGACATTGAGTTATTTTGACAATCTGAACTTGGCCGAAAAAATCAACATCCCGGTGTTATACTCCGCAGGTTTTAAAGATCTGATCTGCTGGCCGGAAACGATCGCAGCAGCTTATAACCGAAACCCTGCGCCGGGGAAGGAGCTGCTGCTCTACCCGTTTATGGGCCATGAAGAAGGCCCTGACGAGCATCGGTTGAAGGCCTACGGTTTCCTGGGGGAGCATTTGCAGCCATAGCATGTGGAGAGATGAAGGGGACCCCTCGTCCGACATTGAGCTTGCCGGGAATCGAGTCGCCAAGTGTGCAGCAAATCCAGACGGGCCCATCCGCCTAGCTCGAATTCGAATGCGAGCGCATGAACTGGCGAGGGGACATGCCTTCAACCTGCTTAAACGCTTTACTGAAGGAGTATATGTTGCTGTAGCCGACTTTCTCAGCGATGGTGGATAAGGACAAGCGGTGAAAGATCATCAGTTCTTTGGCTTTCTCCATCCGGTAGCGGATTTGAAACTGATGAGGGGTCAGGTCGAACGTTTGCTTGAAAATACGGGAGAAATGGAACACGCTGAGGCAAGCGAGCTTCGATAACGTCTTCAGCGGGACCGTTTCGTTGTAATGCTCCATGATGTAGGTGACCGCCAGCTCCATGGCACGTTGATGCATGACCAGATGCGCGTTGTTGTTCGCCCTCAGCCCTTTTTGCAGCAAATAAAGGATGCGGAGCACCAGCGCTTTCTGGATCAACGGGTAGTCGGCATCACGCCGCTCGTAGGCATGAATGATTTGCATCAGCGTCTTGTGTACCTCGGCATGGTTGCCGATCCGCAGGACGTTGGGAAACCCGAAAGCCTGCCCCAGTATGTCAGGCCGAAGCCAAGCCAGCTCTGCCTCCGTGCATTCGCTGCGATTTTTGAAATTGATTGGTACCTGCTCAAAATCCTCATGATACAGCACATCAAAATGAATGTGCGGCATCCAACATTCTCCCCGCGAGTCTATGAACTCATGTTCCACCCCCGGTTTGAACAGTAAAATATCTCCGGGCACCGCAACAAACGTATCGTTCTCCACACGAATGGTGAGTTCCCCTTTTTCCATATACAACAGTTCATAGTCAAAAATGATGCGAGGCGCCAGCTTCATCGTGTCCACCCGGTGGTTCCAGGCTCTTCGAACGTTGGGTGACAGGCGATGTATCAGGTTCGAGGGAGTCAAAGTCGGATTGTCCATCGGTACCTCCTGTGTGGACAATAGCAAGAATGGATAACAAATCACAAATCCCAACATGGAAACCGGGAGATAGGATCATGTAAAATTTGATATGAAATCGCTTACATCATAACATGATCTGATTCGAACCGAAAGGGGCTGCAGATGGTGGAAGCGAGAGGAACAGCCTGAGGCCGGATGAGGCTAGGGACTGAGTCACGAAGCGTACGTAGAGATATGTTCCATCAATAATGAAGGAGAGGGACGATGATGAACCCATTTAACGGACTAGATCTAGGATTAGGCAACTTGTACCGGTTGTCGCCGGCGAAGACAAGATCAATCAGTGCGGAGAATTTTACCGGCGCTAAAGGGCAAGGCGGCATGGCGACAGAAGGAACCGGGGCGGAGTGCGCCAGTGATCTTGGGCAAGGCTGGAAGGTCTCCCCGTCGGTAAATATCGCGGCAGGCCAGACCTTTACGGTGGCGGAGATCGACGGGCCGGGTGCGATTCAGCATATTTGGCTGACCTGTTTTCCAGAAAGCTGGCGTCATATGATCTTGCGGATGTACTGGGACGATGAGGACACCCCAAGCGTGGAGACACCGCTGGGCGACTTCTTCTGCAACGGCTGGTGCGAGCGCAGCAACGTCAGTTCGCTGCCGATCGCGGTGAATCCGGCCGGCGGGATGAACAGTTACTGGGTGATGCCGTTCCGCAAGAAGGCCAAAATCACCATCGAAAACCGGATGGATTCGGCGGTTGTCTTGTATTACCAAATCGACTACACCTTAACCGAGGTACCGGACGATGCTGCGTATTTTCACGCCCAATGGAGAAGAAGCAACCCGGTTTGCTACAAGGACGTGCATGTGCTGTTAGACGGCGTATGCGGCAAAGGGCATTACGTCGGTACATATCTGGCGTGGCAGGTGAACAATAATGGCTGGTGGGGGGAAGGCGAGATCAAGTTCTACATGGATGGAGATCAGGATTTCCCGACCATTTGCGGCACTGGCACGGAGGACTATTTCGGCGGGGCATGGAACTTCGAGCAACCCAAAGGAGAATATGGCTCCTACTCCACGCCATACTTAGGGCTTCATCAGATCATTAAGCCCGACGGCCTGTACCGAAGCCAGCAGCGCTTTGGCATGTACCGCTGGCATGTCATGGACCCGATCCGCTTCGAAGCGGATTTGCGGGTGACGATTCAGGCGCTGGGCTGGCGCTCCGGCGGCCGCTATTTACCGCTGCAAGACGACATCGCCTCCGTCAGCTACTGGTATCAATCCGAGCCGCATGCCGCTTACCCGCAGCTGCCGGATAACGATGGGCTGGAAGTCATCTAACCAGCCAAAGGAGGGGATGACATGCAAAGCAGCATTTCGCCTTGCCCAGACTGACAGATGACGTGCGGGACTGACGGTTCAAGCCGATCGGATGCATCGGCCGCGAATCCAGTGTCTCCCCCCATCTTGCTCGTTAGTTCTCCTTGCGGAACTCCGCAATCAAATCGGAAGTGATGATTTCGTCTGAGAAGCGCAGGCGTTTCATCGCTTCTTCGTGCTTCGCGCGGCATGCCTCGATCTCGGTAATCTTCCGATTGGTCAAGTCGTAGCAGCTGCCGTTCGTAAACAAGTTATCGTCGTATGGAATATAGTAGCGCTCGCCGTCTGTATACGCGCCGGAGCGCAGCACGACCAACCGATCCCTTGCACGTTCACTTCCCAGATCGGCAAATAGATTATTCCCCATCATGTAGTAGGAATCTGAGGAAAAACCTAACAGATGCAGCAACGACGGCGTGAGGTCAAGCTGACCAGCAGGCTCCTCGTAGACACCGGCATGTTGACCATCCGGCAGATGGATAAGCAGCGGCACCTGATTCATGATCTGGTGCACATCAAGCTCGCTCAGCGATTCGCCAAAAAACTGCTCATACACCGCTTTGTCGGTGATCGAGTTGTCGTGATCCCCATAGAAGGCCAAAATCGTATGATCCCACAATCCTTCCTGCTTTAAGCCCTCCACGAACTCTCCAAGCGCGGCATCCACGTAATGCACGGCCTGCAAATAATCGCCGAATATCGTGCCCTTGAATTCGCCGGTATCCAGTTCCTGCAATCCAGCCGGCAGCGTATAAGGATGATGACTCGATAAGGTGATCATAAACGAATAAAAGGGCTGTTTCTCCTGAGCCATGATCGTGAGCGACTGCCGGAAGAAGGATTTATCTCCCAGCGACCAGCCCAGAGGCTCGTCCAGCTGGAAGTCTTTTTTGCTGTAAAACCGGTCGTAGCCCATCGCTTGATACATATTGTTCCGGTTCCAGAAGCTGCCCTCGTACGCGTGAAAAGCATCGGCAGTATAGCTGGCTTCTGTCTTCAGAATCTGCGGCAGCACGTCAAACGTATGGTTCGGATAACGGACAGCGACCGAGCCTGTGGGCAACGGATGCAAGGAACTGTTGGAGGAGAAGTCCGCATCCGAGGTGCGCCCTTGACCGGTTTGATGATAGAAATTCGAGAAATAGAGACTCTCACCCATCAGCTTGTTGAAATTCGGCGTGATTTCTTGGCCGCTTATGGTTTTGCCGATCATGAAATTCATAAAGGCTTCGGCCTGAATGACGATCACATTGCTGCCAGCATACTTCCCAAACAGGGCATTGTCCGCTTGGCGGCGCTGGCTAGCTTCGATGAACCACTGGCGGATCTCTTCCTGCTCCTCGGGGCTGACCGTTTGGCCGCCTCCGAGATGCTCCTTGAGGTAACGGCTTGCATCATAGTAATGGAAGCCTAGCAAGCCGGTCACGTTGTATAAGGAGACGTTCCACCAGTTGTTTTCGAACAACCCGACCGCCCAGGTTTGGGTATAAAAGCGAATGGGTCCCAACGTAAGCGCAAAGCCAAGTACAAAGATGCCGATCCCCGTATACAGGCGGCGGAATCTGCGCCAGCCGAGCGCGCGGCGAGAGGTGCCGCTAAAGGAAATGGGCGAGAAGGAGCCGCGCCCCAAGGCGTTGGATCTGCCGGTGCTGCGGAGCCAACCCGAAGGATGGCGGTTACCGCCTCCGTGTCTTATGCGGCGCACAGCCATAAACACCGCCCAAACCGCCCAATCGGCGATCAGCCACAGATCGGCAACGCGGATCAGCTCGCGGATGCTCCCGCCCAGATCCCCAACTTGTCCAGCTTGCAGCAGGACGGGCACAGTGAGAAAATCGCCAAAATAGCGGTAATAGACCAAATCGGCGAAGATGAGTACGGTGAGCAGCACGTTTAGCACTCCCAAGGCGATACTTCTTCCCTGTGGGGGCAGCCATAACGTCCAGAACGAAGCCAGCAGAATGGAACCGATGGCGATCAGATCGTCCAGCAGGTTCATGTCGATGTAACGGGCATGCAGATTATTATGCAAAATGACCAGTTTCATAAAAATCGCGGCCACAAAAAAGAAATAAACAAAATGGCGGTACTGCAGCCGAAGGCGGAATCGATTGCCGGAACCACCGCGATGAGATGTCAAACGCAGCATGACGACCTATTCGCTCCTTTCCTTGCTAAGGTGTAAAAGGGAGAGACCCTCCCTCTGCACCTAATGGCGCGGAGGAAGGGGCCCGAGATACTGCAAATATTGGCATTCGATACGCCCGTTGAACAGCTTGCGGCGCTTGTCCGCTTTGCGCTGGAACTCGTGCTCGAACTGCTTGGTTGGTGTCAGTGCGAAAAAAGACCACGTCGGCAGTCCGGCCATCACTCTCCCGAGCTGGGCGATCAGCTTGCGCACTTCCTTCTCTTCCCCAATCCGCTCACCGTATGGCGGGTTGGTGATCATCACGCCGTAATCGCCCTGCGGCTGGACTTTGGCGGCAGGCATGCAGGCGAACCGGATTTCGTTCGCCAGCCCGGCGCTTTTGGCCGCGGCTTTAGCGATTTCGATCGCGGCCGGGTCAATGTCGCTGCCGGCAATGTTCAGCGGTACATCGTCCCGTACCGCGTCAATCGCCTCGTCGCGCGCTTGCTGCCACAGCTCTGGCGGCACAACCGGCCATCGCTCGGCGTTAAACGTGCGCCGCAAGCCCGGCGCTATGTTCCAGCCGATCATCGCTGCCTCGATCGGCAACGTTCCCGAACCGCAGCACGGGTCGTAGAACGGGCGCACCGGGTTTTGATTCCAGCGGCTGAGCAGAATCATCGCCGCGGCCATCGTCTCCTTGAGCGGTGCTTCGGTCGCGTGCTTGCGGTAGCCGCGCTTATGCAGTGCTGGACCGGTCGTGTCCAGTGTCAGCAGCGCTTTGTCGTTAAGCAGATTTACTTCAATCACGTAACGCGGTCCGGTTTCTTCGAACCACTCGGTGTGATAGGATTGCTTCAGCTTTTCGACAATCGCTTTTTTCACGATCCCCTGACACGCCGGCACACTGCTGAGCTGCGATTTGTGCGAGCGTCCTTCCACCGGAAACTCTCCGTTTACCGGGATAAAATCTTGCCAAGGCAGCGCCTTGGTGCCTTCAAACAGCTCGTCAAAGGTGACGGCCGTAAACTCGCCCATTTTGATGAGGACGCGATCCGAGGTTCTTAGCCACAAATTACAGCGGCAAATATCGATGAGATCTCCGGTGAAATTCACCCTGCCGTTTTCCACCGCCGTATCTTCATAACCTAATTCTTTGAGTTCACGCGCCACCACGGCCTCCAGGCCCATCGGGGCGGTGGCGATCAGTTGCAAAGGTCCAGCCATATTTACGTCAATCACTCCAGCTTCGCATAGACTTGTGAGAATAGCGGAAAAACCATACAATTCAGTATAGGCCAATGTCTAACAAGTTACAAACGGTTCTTAAGTAAAAGGAATGAACGGATGAAAGGAAGATTATTCGATGCTGACGCCGGAGGAATACGGTGATGAATTATACGCCAAGGATGAAGTGCTGGAACGGGTAACCCAATCCATCGCCAACCAGGGGATGCGGGATGTGTCGATTGCGCCGGGATATGGGCGGCTGTTAACGTTGCTCGTCAAGCTGGCTGGAGCCAAATCCGTGTTGGAAATCGGCGCGCTGGGCGGATACAGCGGCATCTGCATGGCGCGGGGATTGCCTGCGGACGGGCGGCTCGTGTCCTTGGAGTTGAAGGAAGAGAACGCCGAACTGGCACGAACCAATTTGCATGAAGCCGGATACGGGCAGATAGTGGAATACATGGTAGGCCCCGCGCTGGACAGCTTGCATATCCTGGAGCAACGGGGGGAGCAGTTTGATTTCTTTTTGATCGATGCGGATAAGGAAAACTACCCGAACTATCTCGAATATGCGATCAAGTTGGCGAAACCGGGAGCGCTGATTGCCGGGGATAATATTCTGCTGCGCGGCCGGACGTTAAATCCCGACAAAAATGGACCGTCGGTACAAGCGATGCGCAGATTCAACGAGATGATCGCCACGGATGAGCGTCTGATCAGCACATTGCTGCCGGCATATGACGGGTTGGCGCTGGCGATGGTGAAGTAAGGCTTCCGACAAAAAGAACTATAGGGTAAGACAAGAACCTGCTGTAATGGCGGGTTTTTTAACGCGGCAATTTACCAAGGATGTACTATATTTTACAAAAAATAAATAATTCTTCACAAAAATGCATCGAATCGTGTATAATTTGGACATCAGTAATTTTCCCCAGTATTAGCATCCTCTTCTATTTATTTAATTCCCTTCATGATCTTATGTGATACGCAGTTATGGTATAAGCTCCTTTGGGAGTTTATATAGACTTCCTTCAGAAAGGGGGGGCGTTTAGGGTTCCTGCAGAAGGTTGTAAAAGTGAGAATTTGAAATGCACAGCCAAGGATCAGACATAAGGCACATTTCCAATTTCAAAGGAGGGACAAGCATGACTTCAACACGGCTAGCACAATCGTTAGTTTTGAAGGCGCTTACTTCTTTGTTGGTCATGGTGATTGCTGGAATCGGAATGATCCTGTTATCGGAACAAGCTTCGGCTCACGGCTGGGTGGACGGGCCGGCAAGCCGGGCGATCTTGTGCAAAAACGGCCAGAATACGGACTGCGGTGCGATCGTATACGAGCCTCAGAGCTTGGAAGCGCCCAAGGGATTCCCGAATGCCGGACCAGCAGATGGGAAGATCGCGAGTGCTAATGGAGCCTTCCCTAAGCTGGATGAGCAATCGGCCAACCGATGGACCAAAGTGAACATTTCGGCCGGAACGAACACCTTCACCTGGAAATTTACCGCCCCCCATGCCACGGCAAACTGGAAATATTACATCACGAAACCGGGCTGGGACCCTAATGCCCCATTAACGCGCAATTCCTTTGATCTGACACCGTTCTGCACGGTGAACTATGGCGGGGTGCAGCCTCCGTTTACGTACTCGCATACGTGCAACGTCCCGGAGCGGACAGGGTACCATGTGATCCTGGCTGTCTGGGAGATCGCAGATACGGCGAACGCCTTCTACAACGTGATTGACGTCGATTTTGGCGGCGGCAACTCAGGAGACACGACCGCTCCGACGGCACCAACCGGGCTGGCGGCAACGGCCGTTACCTCGAACTCGGTTACGCTTAGCTGGAACGCCTCCAGTGATAACGTTGGCGTCACCGGCTACCGGGTTTATAATGGCAGCAACTTGGTAGGTACGGTGTCGGGATCCACGCTGAGCCATACTGTGACTGGGCTGAATGCGAACACGTCCTATACGTTTACCGTCAGGGCGGTGGATGGAGCGGGCAACAGCTCTTCGCCGAGCAACCCGGTGACCGTGACGACAAGCCCGGCCGTGAACGATACCCAGGCCCCTTCGGCTCCCGGTAACCTGCATGTTATGGGGACACCCACGTCCTCCAGTGTGACGTTAATGTGGAGCCCATCGACTGATAACGTGGGGGTCACAGGCTACCGAATTTATCGCGGATCCACCTTATCTGTAACCGTGTCTGGGACGGAGACCAGCTTTACGGTAACCGGACTCAGCGCAGCAACTTCCTATACGTTCACCGTACGTGCAATTGACGCGGCCGGCAATGAATCTGCAGCCAGCAACACGGTGCAAGTGACGACAGCGTCGGCTCCTGCTGCGCAACCTTGGGCCCCAAATACCGCGTATGCGGTAGGGGAGTTGGTCAGCTACAACGGGGAGATCTACGAATGCCGTCAGGCTCATACTTCCCTGGTCGGCTGGGAGCCGCCGAACGTGCCGGCTTTGTGGCTGCTGAAATAATCTGAGACTCAAATCCCTCGGCTTTATTGCCGGGGGATTTTTTTCGCCGAATATTAGTTATCGGGGGTTTGAACAGCGTTGGAGGACGAAAACAGCGTTCAAGTCCTGTGATGGTGAATGAAAGGATTTGATTGAAATTGAATTATTATGATAGAATATGATTGTTTTATGCTGAGGATACGAACCGACGGTGGAGTTGGGAGGGGAATGATGTTAACGGAAGAAAGGCATCGCCGGATTATGCGACGGTTGCAGGAGGCAGGTACGCTTAAGCTTCAGGAGCTATGCGTCATGCTTGAAGCGTCCGAATCCACCGTAAGGCGCGATTTGGCGGATTTGGAAGAACAGGGACTGCTTCGCCGGGTACATGGCGGCGCGACGCTCCCGATGATGCCCGGAGGTTTGGAGCCCGGGATGGCGGAGAAGTCTGCCGTCCATCTCCCGCAAAAACAGCAAATTGCTGAAGTTGCGTCGGGCTTGGTTCGCAGCGGGGAGGCGATCTATCTGGACGCGGGTACGACGACCTTGGCCATGATCCCTTATCTGCGCGGGAAATCGATCACCGTCGTGACGAACGGCTTACCGCAAGTGGAGGCGCTGCTTGAGGCAGACATTCCAGTGTACCTGCTTGGAGGTCTGGGCAAAAAACGCACGAAAGCCCTGGTCGGCAACCTAGCGCTGGAGCAGTTAACGCATTTTCGGTTTGACCGGTGTTTCCTTGGGGCGAATGGGGTTCATCCCGAGGCGGGGTATACGACGCCGGATCCAGAGGAAGCCGCATTAAAACGCCGTGCGAATGAGCAGTCCTCGCTCACCTATGTACTTGCCGATTCCAGCAAAATCGGGAATGTTGCTTTTGCCAAGATGTTCGAGCTGGAGCGGGCGGCCCTCATTACAGAGCAGGTTACGGAACACTGGCGTAAGCCCATCTCGGAAATGACAAACCTAATTGGAGGATAATCCATGATGATTTACACACTTACTTTAAATCCTTCCATTGACTATATCGTGGAGGTTGACCGCCTGCAGCTCGGCGGGCTCAATCGGATGAACCGAGACCTGAAGCTGCCCGGCGGGAAAGGGATTAACGTCTCGCGCATCCTCAAGCGGCTTGGGGCGGACACGACAGCTATGGGGTTCCTTGGCGGCTTCACTGGGGATTTTATTGAAGAAGCTTTGCATAATGAAGGGATTCCTGCTGATTTTGTACGCATTCGCGGCGGGGAGACCCGGATCAATATTAAGCTTAAGCATGGCGGTGAAACGGAGATTAACGGTACTGGCCCAGTTATCGCACCGGGAGAAGCCGATGCTTTGGTGGAGAAGCTGTCCGTTTTGAAGGAAGGTGATCTGGTTATTTTGGCGGGCAGCCTGCCTTCCTCGCTTCCTGCCGACTACTATGAGCAGCTGATCAAGATGTGCCAAAAGCAAGGAGCAAAGTTCGTCATCGATACCACAGGTGAACCGCTGCGCCGGGCGCTGCCTTACCACCCGCTGCTTGTGAAGCCCAACCATCATGAGCTGGCTGAGCTGTTTGGCGTCGTGATAGAGACACGGGAGCAGTTGATCGCATACGGCCGCAAGCTGCTAGAAGAAGGGGCGCAGCACGTATTGATTTCGATGGCTGCGGAAGGCGCACTGTTGATCGGTGATAACGAGGTCTTCCATGCGAATGTTCCGCCCGGCAAGGTGCGCAACTCCGTTGGTGCTGGCGATTCAATGATCGCCGGATTTACGGGGACGCTCGCCTTAGGGGGAGACTTCATGGAGGCGTTCCGGGCCGGCGTAGCCTCGGGCAGCGCTACCGCTTTCTCCGACGATTTGGCCGAGCGTTCACTGATCGAGGAGCTGCGGGCGAAGGTGAGTATTGAGAAGATTGGATAAGGAAACAAACATAAGACCCCCAACCGCAGATTGGGGGTCTTGCCATTTACCGAAGTAGATTCAGGGTCCGTCGTGATACAAATGCGCCCAGCCGTTACCGATGACCTGCGGCCGGCGAGGATTGCCGTCGCTCTGTTGGTAAGGCCGCAGCCCGTAACCCTGATTATAAGGCGGATGATAAGTATGTGGCGTCGAAGTTTGCTGCGCTTGAGCTTGCGGGTTCGGTTGATGACAGCCCAACGGAGGACCGATGATTACCGATTGATTTAGAGGGGCGAACGCAGCTCTTACTTTTTCTACATCCAGACAATAAGTATGGGCGAACGCTTCAGGTGGAGTCAGCCGCAGCATATCGGAGGCGAGAATAAATTCTGGAATCGGTTGATCAAAAATCGCCAGAAACCGCGTCCCATCCATCGTCGCCGTGTCGTAATGCCACCACCCTTGCGGGATACTGGTCGCCCATCCGGGACGGGTGGGGTAATGCTTCAATTCTTTGGTGAATGGGTTGATGATTGAGACCACCACTTCACCCGAAAGGCAATACACTAGCTCTGAAGCGTTTTGGTGAATGTGCATTTCGACGACGTTGCCTTTGTCGAGGTAGGTATCAAAAAAAGACATATTCCCCAGCGTGTTTATCTGATGAATGGAAAGCATGTTGATGAAGTTCCGTTGATCTTTGCGGAAGGTTGTGTTCCGGTTAACGTCGTACGTGAACTGTGCGTTGGGTGATGTGAAATCCATATAAGAAACCGCCATGTTGTTCCCTGCCTTTCCTATGTATAGGCACTATTGCTTCTACAGAATATCTATGTTTGAGATCGGGTTGATATGTATGTTTTGGGGAATCTTATAGGAGCCCTCGAGTTTGCTTTTTCGGCAGACGGTTTGTATGATGAGGTCAAAACAGCATTTACATAAAAAGGAGACGGGTTCATGAGTAACGTTCCGAAAATACTGATCGTTACCGGTGCGGTTCTTATCGTGATTGGTTTGCTGTGGATGTTCTTGGGAAGGTTCGTGCAACTGGGGCGGCTTCCGGGGGATATTGCGGTTGAACGGGGCAATTTTCGGTTCTACTTCCCGATCGTGACGTGTATCGTGCTCAGCGTTGTGTTCTCTTTAATCATGGCTGTGATTCGGTGGTTGATGAAGTGACGCCTGGGGTCTCGCGGGTCAAGGGCTGGCTGCTCGCCGCTCTGTCTGCCCCTACCGCCGTCAAAAGACTGCAAAAGTGCAGTTTTTTTCGGCCAAGTCGCCGAAGTAGAGGAAAAACCTGCAAAAGTGCAGGTTTTTTTGCTTGAAACAGTTGATTGGAGTTAAATCGCAAAAAATAACTGTATTTTTGCAGTTTTTCATCGTCTGCAACGAGTGAGGCGCGTTACTGGTAGTTGTTCTTCGTCTTAACGCCATTAATACCTGGCAGAAGGAATCTTGAAAACGACTCAAGGGACAGTTCCATGAGCTAATGCGTACCGTCTCCATATTTGTTGACGTAATGCGATAAGGCCAAGAGCGGCCAGATATATCGATAGCTGTGATAATGCACGTAAAAATAACCCGGTAAACCGGCTCCCGTTGGATACGTGGAGGGCCAATCCTCCTCATACAACATCGCGATCAGCCGGGCAACGCCCCGTTCGATCTCGGGCGTTGGCTGATCATGGACGGCGATCAACGCATCAAGCGCCCAGGCGGTTTGGGACGGTATGCTGGCCTGAAGCGAAACGTACCGCCTCAACTGATCGCTGCGGCATGATTCGCCCCAGCCGCCGTCCGGGTTTTGGATGCGCCTCAGCCAATCCGCCGCCTTCGCGATCCCCGGATGATCGGCGGGCATGCCCACGGCCATCAGCCCGGTGAGCGCCGCCCAGGTTCCGTAGATGTAGCATATCCCCCAGCGGCCATACCAAGAGCCGTCTTCCTCCTGATGGCTCAGCAACCAATCCGCTCCGCGGGCCACCCAATCCTGTCGAACGCTCAGTTTGGCGAAGTTGCCCAAAAACTCTAGCGTCCTTCCGGTCAAATCCGCTTCAGAAGGATCGATGGCTGCGGACTTTGCTCCTTCAATCGCCAGCCAAGTGAGCATCTCTTTGTTGGTGTTCTTTTCGAAGGCTGGCCAGCCGCCGTCGTTATTTTGCATCGACCAAACCCAGTTAAGCCCGCGGTTCCATGATTCTAATACCTCACAATCGTCGGCATGAAAGGCGGACAAGGCGCGGAGGGCGGCGGTGGTGTCGTCGACGTCAGGGACGAACGTATTCGTCTCGGAGAACCCCCAGCCTCCGGGGACGATGCCCGGATTATGAATCTGCCAATCGCCAGGGCGGTGATGCTGGCGCTCACGCAGGTAATCGGCGGCTCGTTGGATGGCCGGATGAGTAGGTGAAACCCCTGCTTTTTGCAAAGCATAGGAAATCAACGCGGTATCCCATACGGTAGAGGGAGAGTTCTGGATCGTGACATAGCGTGTTCCCCCTTGGCCACCGCGGTCCACCGCAAACTTCATCTGAGATAACCCTTCCACCGCACGCTGGATCACCGGATGCTGCGGCTCGTATCCCAGCGCCAGCAAAGCGAACACCATCAGCACCGTACAACTGGCGTACGTGTACAGCGTCCCATCGCTTTCAATTCGATCCAGCATATATTGCTCAGCCCGGTTAACGGCGGCATGGCGGATACGTTGCGGCGTACCTACCAAATGCGCCAAGGCCGATTGGATGAGCTTCAGCGGTTCCCGGCTTTCTGGAGTAAGCGTGAGCGGGTCTTCCTCTTCGCTGCGCGCGTCGAGAAACAGCTCGCTTAAATCCGGCGTTCGCTTTGACCGGGCGCGAAAATTCCGATCGGCCATGATCAGCAGCGGTGCGAGATGCACCCGCGAATATCCGGAGAAATCATAAAAGTTCAGAGGTAACGATTCAGGCAATAGCAGGATTTCGATGGGGATGAGCGATAAGGAGGTCGGCCAATCTCTCTGTCCGGTGGCGGCCAGAATGGCTTTGGTGAGCAGGCTTCCGGCGTGCCCAATGCCGCCCCGGTCCAGGATATAACGTTTCGCCCGTTGAATCGGTTCGTCTTCCGGCTTGCTGTACCCGGAGTACAGCAAAGCGTAATAAGCCTCAACCGTAGCGGACAAGTGGCCTTCCTTGTCGTCATGGTACCAACGCCAGCAGCCTTCTGGTTCCTGGGCCGCAAGGATGCGATCGTGCAGCTGTCGGATCAAATCTTCTTTGTCATTGTTTAACGTACGAAAAAGAATGATTGTGCAAGCGTCAATCGAGATGCCGTTTTCGAAGCAAAAGCGCCACGTTCCGTCCAACTCCTGCCGCTCGATCAGTTCCTCGGTTAACCGTTGGATTTCTCCCCGGATCTCGCCCATGTACTGTGCCATCCTTGCTCCCTCCCTCGACCTGTCACCTCATTATATGAGCGGGCAAGGGTGGGCATGATCCATTCATGAGCAGCCGTTCCTCGATGGACCCGGACGATCCGCGCCTCAACGGCGACAAGCGAGCTTGGTTCTTCGAACAGACAAGATCACGAAATGGTGTAAAGTCCGGCGATTATTCGGTATAGTAGATGGAAGAAGTTTGGTGATGAGGATCCAAAATTGAACGTTACCTAAAAAGAGAGGGAACCAAGCGATGACGACAAGACTATATTTCGACGATGCCTATTTGACCCATTGGACCACCCGCATCAAGGACAAGCTGGAGCGGGAGGATGGCATTTACGTTGTTCTGGAAGAGAGCGCCTTCTATCCCCATGGAGGCGGTCAGCCCAACGATACCGGACGGATTGGCGGGATTCCGGTTCTGGATGTGATCAGTGAGGGCGATGTCGTGTTGCATAAGGTGGAGCGTTTCCCAGACGAGGCCGAAGTACGCTGTGAAATCGACTGGGATCGCCGGTTTGACCACATGCAGCAACATAGTGGGCAGCATTTGCTATCCGCGGTTTGTCGCGAGCTGTATGAAGCGATCACCGTGAGCTTTCATCTGGGTGAAGATTATTGCACCATTGATGTAGAACGTCCCGAACTGTCTGCGGAACAGCTGGAGGCGATTGAACGTGAAGCGAACCGTCATATTTATTTGAATCACAAGATCTCCAGCTACTTCGTTACCCAGGAGGAGGCGTCCCGACTGCCGCTGGTGAAGCCTCCGAAGGCGGTGGACCGCGTCCGCATCGTGGAGATGGAAGACGTGGAGTACAACGGTTGTGGAGGTACGCATGTGGCGGCGACCGGTGCGATCGGGATGATTAAACTGCTGAAGACCGAGAAGCAGAAGGGGAATGTTCGGATCTTTTTCAAATGTGGGTACCGGGCCCTCAGAGAGTTTCAGGAGCAGCAACACATTTTAGCAACCATTACCGCCAAATTAAAAACAGGTCGGGACAGCATTCTGGAGCGCCTCGACAAATGGGAAGATGAGCAGAAGCGGTTGCAACGGGAGTACGATACGTTAAAAGAAGCGATGGACGAAGTAACCGTAAGTGAGCTGCTGGAGAAGCGCGAAGGCGGGATCATTGCGCAAATCTATGCGGACAAGTCCTTGAAGGATTTGCAAAGCCTTGCCCAAAAGCTGACGGCCCAAACTGATGCAGCGGTCCTGCTGGCCACGGAAGCGGAACAGAAGGTGGTGCTGGCCCATAACGGCAGCCTATCGCTGTCCTGCGGAGCCTTCTTCAAGGAGCATCTCTCTGCTTATGGAGGCAAAGGCGGCGGCAGCGACAAGCTGGCACAGGCCGGCTTCAGCAGTTGGGCGGATGCGCTGGCTTTTTATGAGTTTGTGAAGCAGACTGTATCGTGAAAAAATATCGGGCGTCATCCATGCGGATGCTCACGGATCAAATCGACAAAACGTTGGACCGCTGGAGACAGCGGTTCATTTTTTCGCGTATAGACCGAGATCGTATTCATCAGGTCTACGCCATCCACGAAGACGCGGCTCAGTAGTCCGCGCTCCACGTATTCCCTCACCACCAGCGCCGAAACGAAGCTGGCCCCGTACCCGGCAATCACCGCCTGGACGGTTTCGTTTAACCCGTTAAATTGCAAGGCGATGCGCGGCGCCTGTGCATTGTAGGTCCGGCATAATGCCATAAACCGCTCCCGTGTGGAGCTGCCGATCTCCCGCATGACAAAAGGTTCCCTGACCATGTCGTGGAGGGAGACGCGCTGTCCCGCATACCGATGTTTCGGGGAGACGACAAACCACAATTCGTCCCGGAACATTTCCTCTGCATGAACCGATTCAGGGTAGGTTTCTGGCAATCCGCCGTAGATCGCCAAATCCACCTCCAAATTCAGCAGTTGCTTTAGCGCATCCGTCGAATTTGTCGTGTTGATGCTCATCTCCACATGCTCGTATTGTGATTTAAAGATATGCCCCAGCTCCCCCATTTTATAATCTTGCAAAAACTGCTCGATCTGCTGCTCTACCGCAAAGAGGCGTCGGCTGTAGGTAAACAGCTTGTCCCCGACATCGGTTAAGGCGATGCCGCGTCCTTGCGCTTTCAGCAGGGGCAGTCCCAGTTCCTTTTCCAGCTTACGGATCTGGGCGGAGATGGCCGGCTGGCTGATGTTTAACAGCTCCGACGCGCGCGTCACACTGCCTGTCTCCGCAATGACGTGGAACAACCGCAAGGCGTGTAAGTTCATTCCACTTAAGCCCATTTCAATTCATAACTTATATCTATGATTTACTTATAAAGATATATTATATTTATGGGTCTAAATCAACTACAATGTCCTCAGCAGGAAATATAATCGTATGCCAAAAGGAGCTGAGGCAGGGATGAACCTGGAAAAACTCGTTTATGATTACGATCAACAGGGGACAAATTACGCTGGATATCGGCGGACTGATCCGCGTATTGCGCGGTATGTGTTCGAGGCGTTGGGGGATGCCCAAACGATCATCAACGTGGGCGCTGGAACCGGGTCCTATGAGCCGAAGGACCGGTATGTCGTCGCAGTAGAACCTTCCGCAACGATGCGCAGTCAGCGGAGGGCGCGCGGAGCAGTTCCGGCCGTCAACGCCTGGGCAGATGCGCTGCCTTTTGATGATCAGGCTTTTGATGCAGGGATGGCGATGGTCACTGTCCACCATTGGCCTGATTTTCGCCATGGCCTTCAGGAGCTGAGAAGGGTGACGCGAGGGAACGTCATCGTCTTGACCTTTGATCCGGATGCACTCGATTCGTTCTGGACGGCTGAGTATTTTCCGGAGCTGATCGAAGCCGAGCGGCGGCGTTATCCGAAACCGCAGGACATTCTTGAAGCGCTGGGAGAGGGAGGGCAGATCATTCCGTTGCCCATTCCACTGGATTGTATTGATGGATTCCAGGAAGCTTTCTACGGCCGTCCGGAAGCGTTCCTGATCCCCGAGGTACGTCAGGCCCAGTCAGCATGGGGCTTCTTGGCGGAAGGCGTGGAGGAGCGCCTGGTTCAGCGCTTGGCCGATGCTTTGAAATCCGGGGAATGGGACTGCAAATACGGGCACTATCGGAACATGCCAACCATGACAGGGTCACTCCGGCTGATCGTCAGCGAATCCGAAGCATGAAGATAAAGTCCACATTCTTATAAGCTGTCTTCACCGCATACGCGTGGGAGGCGGCTTTTTTGCGTTTCTTTTACTGTGCGATGACGATTTTGACACTCCATTGATCCATGGCTAACGTTCCGGTGACATCCAAGCTATACACTAGCAGAGGAATTTGAACATCTCAACCTTCATAAAAAAAGGAGGCTTTCCTCATGAGCGAGCTGGATCACCAGGTGAGTCTGCCATCAAGGGGCCAATCCGTAGCATCGGCTTCTGCAGCGACTCGTCGATCTGCCCGCGCCGCAACCTTAAAACAACAGAACATTCGAGAACATGCGCTGGCCTATACGTTTCTGGCTCCGTCGTTGCTCCTGTTTGTCGTGTTTTTGTTCTACCCGCTGCTAAAGTCGGTGTACTTGAGCTTACACAGCACGGACCCGACTGGTCGAATCGCCTCATTTGTTGGCTTCGACAATTTTACCAGCCTTTTTGCCTCCGGCTTATTTGTCAGCGGGATGAAGGTGACAGCGCTCTTTGCCTTATTCACCGTGCCAACCGGAATGCTGATCGCGCTGGTGCTCGCAGCATTCACGCATCATCTTCGACGGGGGAGACGGTTTTTCCAATTCGCCTACTCGCTGCCGTTGGTACTCTCCGTTGGTTCAGCGGCGGTCATTTGGAAGTTTCTGTTTCACCCTACTTTAGGTATGCTTAACTACTTACTTGGCTTGGCCGGCGTGGGTCCGGTACCTTGGCTGATCAGCCCGGACTGGGCTTTGTGGTCCGTGTCGCTGATGACGGTCTGGATGAACTTGGGCTTTAATTACATCATCCTGTCCAGCGGGATGCAGGGAGTTCCCGACGAGCTGTACGAAAGTGCCAAGATCGATGGAGCTGGACCGATGACAACGTTTCGCAAAATTACGCTGCCGCTTCTGTCGCCCACGTTATTTTTCCTGTTGGTGGTGTCCATCATCAGTGCATTCCAATCGTTTGGGCAGATCAACATTCTGACATCGGGCGGGCCGATGAACCGGACGAACGTCTTCGTCTACACGATCTACCAAGAAGCCTTCGTCAACTTCCGGTTTGGTACGGGCAGTGCCCAAGCGCTTCTACTCTTCCTGGTCATTCTGCTATTGACCTTGATTCAGTTCAAATGGGTAGAAAGGAAAGTCCACTATCAATGAACAAGCTGACCTTTAACCAAATCATTGTGTTGTTGTTCATGACCGCAGCTGCAGTTCTCGTCCTTTATCCTATCGTTTACAGCCTGTTTATGTCCGTCATGACGCCGCAGGAAGCCAGCGCCTATCCACCGCATCTGGTGCCGCATTCGCTGCATTTGAGCAACTTTGCCGAGGTGCTACAGATCGTTCCGATTGCCTTGTTTATCGGGAACACCTTTCTGGTCTCCGGGATTGTGATGCTTGGACAATTGATCACCGCCAGCTTGGCAGCCTATGCCTTCGCCAAGATGGAATTCAAGGGCAAAGGCTTGATGTTCAGCTTATTTGTCGCCACGATGATGGTTCCTTGGGAAGTAACGATGATCCCCAATTATTTAACGGTACGCAGCCTGAATTGGTTGGACAGTTACCAGGGGTTAATGGTGCCGTTTTTGGCCACTGCCTTTGGGACGTTTCTGCTTCGCCAGTTTTTCCTGCAGCTGCCGAAGGAGCTGTTCGAGGCGGCGAAAATCGATGGCTGCGGGCATGTCCGTTACTTTCTGTTTCATGTGCTTCCGCTTTCAAGACCGGCGCTTGGAACGCTGGCGGTGTACTCTTTTTTGAATATGTACAACAGTTACTTATGGCCGCTTCTGATCACTAACAGCAAATCGATGCGCACGGTGCAGATCGGCATCTCCATGCTGGAATTTCAGGAGACAACCTCTTGGAATCTCGTATTCGCAGGGATTACGTTAGTCATTCTACCGTCCCTGCTGTTACTGGTGTTTGGACTTAAGCAACTCGTTCGCGGGATGGCGGCCGGGGCGTTGAAAGGCTAAGAAATTCTCAAAAATCATTTTACGTAGGGAGAGGTACGAACGATGAAAAGGTTTCGCTTCAAAAGCATGCTGCTGGTGATGGCAGCGTTGATGGTCGTTATTGCCGGGTGCGGCGGGAATGGGAATGACGCAGGAAGCAGTGCGGCAACCGGGGGAACCAATACCCGCAGCGACAATTCGGCAAGCGCCAGCTCGGGGAAGAAGCCGATTCACCTGACCTGGTGGCACTCGATGTCAGGGGCGAATGAGAAGGCTATTAACGAGCTCGTCTCGGATTTTAATGCGAGCCAATCCGATATTGAAGTGGAAGCTGTGTTCCAAGGAAGTTACGATGAGAGCTTAAATAAGCTGAAAGCTTCGATGGGCTCGAACAGCGGCCCAGACTTGATCCAGGTGTACGAGATCGGCAGCAAATTTATGATCGACTCCAGGGAGATCACACCGGTGCAGAAGTTTATTGATGAAGACGGCTATGATCTCTCGCAGTTAGAACCTAACATTATTCGTTATTACACGATCGGCGGCCAGTTAAATGCTATGCCGTTTAATACGTCGAACCCGATACTTTACTACAACAAAGATGCCTTCAAAGCCGCAGGTCTGGATCCGGAAAATCCACCGAAAACGTTTGAGGAGTTTGAAGCGGCAGCTACCGCGTTGAGCAAGAAGGGGCAACCGGGCGCTGCGATCGCTGTTTATGCTTGGCTTATCGAGCAGTGGTTTGCCAGCCAAAATGCCGATTACGTGAATAATGGCAACGGACGTGAAGCGGATGCCACCGAGTCGCTGCTCGCATCGGAGGCGGGGGTGAACATTCTGGAGTGGTGGAAAAGAATGGTGGACAACGGAGTTGTCGCTAATTTGGGCCGCAAAACCGATGACACGGACGCTGCCTTTGCTGCAGGCCAAGTGGCGATGACCTTAAATTCAACGGCGGCACTGCGTAACATCGTAGGAGCGGTTGGCGACAAATTCGAAGTAGGCACTGCCTTCCTGCCAAGACCCGCCAGCGCCAAAGAAGGCGGCGTGATCGTTGGGGGCGCAAGCTTGTATATCATGAACAACAAATCGGAAGAAGAGCAAAAAGCGGCATGGGAGTTTATCAAATACGTAACCTCTCCGGCTGCGCAGGCGAAATGGAGCGTAAACACCGGCTACTTCCCGATCACGAAAGCGGCTTACGACGAGCAAGTGTTGAAGGATAATATGGCGAAATATCCGCAGTTCCAAACCGCTGTTGATCAGCTGCATGCGTCGACGGAATCTACGGCGACCTCCGGTGCGCTGATGGGCGTCTTCCCGGAAGCGCGTCAATTCGTGGAAGGTGCGATCGAGGAAGTGCTGAACGGACAAAAACCGCCGAAGCAAGCAATGGAAGACGCCGCCAAGCAAATTACCGAGAAGATCAAGCAGTATAATGCGACGGTGCAGAAGTAACTTTATATTTTAGAAAGAGAGCCGGGAGATTGTCCCGGCTTTTTTACTTGGGATATTTAACTGTAAATCCTAACGTTAATATCGAAGGTATTCCCCATCTGCGAAGAATAACAGTAAAACCTGCCGTTAATTTTTGGGAAAAGCGCACTATCGCGCAAATTTGTCCGAAATAACGTTACTTTTTCCTGTTAATGATGCTAAAACGGAGGATTGGCCTCGAAATAACAGCAGGTTTTCCCGTTAATTATCTTCGGTTCTCCGAACTGAGAGAACACTGGGCGACTCTGTTTACATAAGTCAGTCCCTTACAGCTTACCTCGGCGCTGGCATTCGCGGCTTTGGATGCGAATACAGCTTCACGCGCACCCAGAACATATTGATCAGCAGCAGGATACCGGAAATCACAAACAATCCCTCAATGCCGATATACCCGGCGAGAAAGCCGCCAATCAGCGAGCCCATCATATTGCCCAAGGCGAGGGTACTACTGTTAAACCCAAATGCCCGGCTCTCCATGCCGTCCGGGGTGTAAAAGCGGATCAGCGCGTTAACGCTAGGCAGCAATCCCCCCATGAACACGCCCATCAGGAACCGAATGGCGATCAATTGCCACACCGTCTGTACGAACGCCTGCGGAATCAGCGTAGCCGCCGCTCCAATCAGGCAAAAGGTCAGAATGCGGTGAGCGCCCAGCTTGTCGCTGATTCTGCCGAGTATCGGCGAAGTGATCATATTGGAAATGCCCGTCACGGCGCTGACAAATCCGGCCCAGAACGCCACGTCTGCGGTTTGTCCATGCAGCTTCTCCACATAGAGAGGCAGCAACGACATCGGGCTCAGCATCGCAAACTGCAGCAAGAAGGTTACGGCGAATAACGCGGTGAGCTGCGGCGTTTTGTTCAGCTCCAGGAAGCCTTGCAATACAGATGGTTGAGGCGTGTGCAGCGCCTCCTCCCGATCGAACTTCTCGCGTACGAAGAGGAGCGCCAGCATGGATGCGATAAACAGCAGCACCCCTGTAATGTAAAATATCGGCCGAAATCCGATCCACTCCGCCATCAACCCGCCAATTAAAGGGCCGAGGATCGTACCGGCCACGTTGCCTGACTGGATCGTGCCCATCGCGAAACCCATTCGCTCTTTCGGCGCTGTACCTGAGATCAGTGCGACGGAAGCGGGGTTAAAGCCGGAGATCGTTCCGTTTAGCAACCGCAGGCCAAGCAGGTGCCACGGCTGGGTGGCGAAGCCCATCAACGTAATGACGATGGCCATGCCGAAGCCGGAGCGCAGCAGCATAATTTTGCGGCCGTATTTGTCGGCGAGCTTCCCCCATATCGGTTGAAAAATAAACGAAGTCGCGAAGTTAGCGGCAAAAATCATTCCTGCCCACAGCCCAATCGCCTGCTCTCCCTGCACGTGCAAATCCCGCGCCAGGTACAGCGAGAGAAACGGTGTAATCATCGTCATCCCGGCGTTGACCAGAAACTGCCCGAACCAAAGCACAATGAGATTAATCTTCCAGGTATTCAATTGTGCTTTCACTTCCTTTCGCTGGGATTCTAGGATGCGAGAAACCAGATCAGAGTTATACCAGTATACACCATTGAAAACCGGGTCCGGGGCATTCTTCATAGCATCTTCATCCGATTGTCATAGGTTCGCCACGTTGTGATAGTTGTTACTTATTTTTAAGTAGGGCATAATGTAAATTAGAATGTTTATAGTGTAGCTTTAATGATTTGTTATCAAAATTTGGTTTCTACGAGTATTGGAGGCGTGCGGTTTGGTTTACAATGATCGCTTGATCCGGGCCCTGCGGAAGCAGGAGGTGGATCGCCTTCCGGTTTGGTACATGCGCCAGGCGGGCAGGTATGATCCCGATTACCGGAAAATCAAAGAGAAATACAGCTTATTGGAAATTTGCCGGCAGCCGGAGCTGGCGGCGGAAGTGACCATGATGCCCGTCCGTAAGCTTGGCGTGGACGCGGCTATTTTGTATTCCGACATTATGAATCCGGTTGCTTCGCTGGGCGTCAAATTCGACATCGTCAAAAATATCGGTCCGGTCATCGAACAACCGATCCGTACGCTTGCGGATATTGAGCGGCTTCGGCCTATCGACGTTCACAAGGATTTATCGCATATTTTGGAGACGATCGCGATTTTGGACAAGGAACTGGATGTGCCGCTGATCACATTTGCCGGCGCGCCGTTTACGATTGCCAGCTACTTGATCGAAGGGCGGCCGTCCAAGAGCTACAGCCGCACCAAAGCGATGATGTATGGCGATCCGGAAGCTTGGTTCAAGCTGATGGACAAGCTGGGCGATATGGTGATCACCTACCTGCGGGCCCATGTGGAAAGTGGAGGCAAGGCGTTCCAACTGTTTGACAGCTGGGTGGGCGCGCTCGCTCCAAAAGATTTCCAGCGGTATGTACTCCCAACGATTACCCGTATTTTTGCCGAACTTCAGGATTTGGATGTACCTAAAATTTATTTTCCTGGCGTCAGCTCGGGAGAGCTGCTGCCGACGTTAACGGATATCGCTGCCGATGCCATTGGTCTTGATTGGCGGGTATCGATCTCGGAAGGCCGGCGCCGGACGGGCGGAAAGTTTGCAATGCAAGGCAATTTGGACCCGTATGTGCTGACCGCGCCAATGGACGTCATTAAGGCGCAGGCAAAGGAAATTATCGATGACGGCCTGAACGCCCCTGGATTTGTTTTTAACCTGGGCCACGGTCTGTTCCCGGAGGCCTCGCTGGATAAACTGCGCGAGCTGACGGAATTCGTGCACGAATATTCTGCGGAAGCGATCGTGCATCAACCTGTACGGCGTGCGTAAGAATAAGCCGCATTGGATGAAGGACACACAACTTTCAACTTGAGGTGAACTGATATCGTGAAAACAAAAATCGGAGTTTTGGTGATGTCTTACGGCACGCCGCAGAGCTTGGACCAGGTCGAGGCGTATTATACGCATATTCGGCGTGGACATCCCCCAACCGCGGAACAACTTCAGGAACTGGTCAGCCGGTATGAGGCGATTGTAGGCGGAGTGTTCCCGCTGCGTGCCAATACCGATAAGCAGGTCGCTGCTTTGCAGGAAACGTTGAACCGGATGTCTGCGGACATGGACGTCGAATTCATCTGCTATCAAGGATTAAAGCATGCTTATCCGTTTATTGAAGATGGTGTAGAGCAGATGGCGAAGGACGGCATCCGTGAGGCGATTGGCATCGTGCTCGCACCGCATTATTCCGTAATGAGCATCGGCGGGTATATCAAGCGGGCGCAAGCAAAAGCGGAGGAGCTGGGAGTGTCGGCACGCTTCGTGGAGAGCTATCATTTGCATCCGAAGCTGATCGAGGCTTTTGCCCAGCGCGTGTCCGCCAAGCTGGACCAGTTCGAGGAAGCCGGCGCATTGCGGGATGAGGTGAAAGTGCTGTTCAGCGCCCACAGCCTGCCGGAGAAAATCCTGCAAATGGGCGATCCTTACCGGGATCAATTGCTGGAGACCTCCCAAGCCGTCGCCGAGAAAGCCGGCGTGAAGAACTGGCAGTTTACGTGGCAAAGTGCCGGGCGTACCGCCGATCCGTGGCTCGGGCCGGATATTTTGGACACGCTGAAGGAATTAAGCGAGGAGCAGGTAGAGGACGTCCTGGTCGCTCCGGTCGGCTTCGTGTCGGACCATCTGGAAGTGCTGTACGATCTGGACATCGAAGCCAAAACGATCGCCAAAGAGCTGGATATGCGGCTGGAGCGGATCGAATCGCTGAACACCGAACCTTTGTATATGGAAGCGCTCAGCGACGTCATTATCAAATCTTGGGAAAAGAGATGAGAGGGCATGCGTGATTCTTCACGTCAAGTGGTCGTTATCGGCGGGGGGCTGACCGGTCTGTCTGCGGCCTTTTACGTTCGTAAATTCTACAAAGAACGGGGCGTGACCCCGCAAATTACGCTGCTGGAAAAGGGGAACACCCTCGGCGGCAAAATTGAAACGTTGGAGAAGGACGATTTCGTGATCGAGAAAGGTCCGGATTCCTTCCTGGCCCGCAAGACGGCCATGATTGACCTGGCGAAGGAGCTGGGGCTGGAAGGCGAGCTCGTGTCGATGAACCCAGAGGCTAAGAAGACGTACATCGTCAGCGAAGGGAAGCTGCATCCGATGCCTTCGGGGCTGGTGCTTGGCATCCCGACCGAGCTGGGACCGTTCTTGCGCAGCGGTCTTGTCTCTTGGAGCGGTAAAGCCCGGGCGATGTTGGACCTCGTGATGCCGGCACGGCAAAGCGAAGAGGATGAGTCGCTTGGCGCATTTATCGAGCGCCGGCTGGGTGCCGAGGTGCTGCAAAACATCACCGAGCCGCTGCTCGCCGGCATTTATGCGGGCGACACTTACAACCTCAGCCTGCAATCGACCTTCCCGCAGTTTGGCGAGGTGGAACGGGCATACGGCAGCCTGATTAAAGGCATGATGTCCGGCAAGAAGCCCACGGAGACGCACACCGGCACAAAACGCAGCGCCTTCCTCACGTTCCGCAAAGGGCTGAAGACCTTGGTCAACGGCCTGGTCGAGTCGCTGTCGGATGTGGACTGCCGCTTGCGGACCGAGGTGGTGGAAATTCGCCGCACCGGAACTGACGCGTACGAGGTCGTACTCGCCTCAGGCGAATCGCTCCCGGCGGATGACGTGATCGTTACGGTGCCGGCGTTTGCCGCCGCCGAGCTGCTGCGGCCGCATGTGGATGTGGCCGCGCTGGACGCAGTGAACTACGTGTCCGTGGCTAACGTTGTCATGGCTTTTGATCGCAAGGATGTCACCGGCCAGTTCGACGGCTCAGGCTTCCTCGTGCCGCGCAAGGAAGGCATGAACATCACCGCCTGCACGTGGACCGGCATCAAATGGCTGCACACGAGCCCGGAAGACAAAATGCTGCTGCGCTGCTACGTTGGCCGTTCCGGCGACGAGGAGAAAACGTTTTTGCCTGACGAGGAACTGCTGGAGCTGGTGCTCGGCGATTTGAAGCGGCTGATGAACATCACGGCCCGGCCGTTGTTCACAGAAATTACCCGCCTGCCAAAATCGATGCCGCAGTATCCGGTGGGCCATCTGCAGCAGGTTGCTGAGCTGCGCAGCCAACTGGAGGAGAAGCTGCCTGGCGTATATGCGACGGGGGCGGCATTTTACGGCGTTGGCCTGCCCGACTGTATCAAGCAAGCGAAAGAGCTGGCGGAGCAGATGGCAGACCAGCTGAAGGTCGCTCAAGCTTAAGCCAAAGGCCGGCTAAACGGCCTGACATAGGACTTCCTGACCCCTTGCCCGCAAAATAGGCGAGGGGTTCTATTTATTTCCGGAGACCTGATATAATAAAATCAAACGGTCGGCTTTTAAGCACGAAGGAATGGAGACAGCGCCTTCCATCGTAACGATAGATCTATGCAAAAAGGAGTCCGTAATGTACCCATCAAGATCGGAAAAATACAAGAAGAAACAGCAGGAAAAAAAGCGGCGTCTAAACCGGATTTGGCTGACGTTAAACTTGACTCTCATCACTTTAATTTTCGTGCTGGGAGCTTACTTTTATTTGGAGGAACGCACCGGGCAGGCTGGATTGGACTCGGGAACGGAGCAGCAGCTGCCAGGCGCATGGAGCGACACCGGATCGGATGTTGGCGATCCGACGACCGGAGAGACGCCGATTGTGCAGCCGGATGATCGCGATGCTGCGTCGACGGAAACGGAAGACGAGAGCGAGCAGAATCCAACGAATACAGGTGAGAACTCATCCGGAAAAAATAACACCGATACAGGTAACGAGGATAAAGATGGAGCAACGAATTTGCCATCCAATGCTGGTGCAGACTTAAGCGAGGCAGGCGGCGATGCGGCTCGGCTGTTGGTTCATTTTGCAGGGGATACGATGTTCTCCGGCAAAGTGGAGGAGCGGTTAGAGAAAGCGGGATACGAGCTCCCGTATGAGTACGTGCGGGGATTGTTCCAGAACGACGATTTAAGCGTACTGAATTTAGAGACGCCTATGACGACCGGCGGGGAGCCGGCGGAGGATAAAACCTATGTGTTTAAGTCGCCGCCAAAGGCGATTGGACCGATGGTTCAGGCCGGCGTGGACGCGGTGAATTTGGCGAATAACCATGTGTTGGACCAAGGCGTTCCCGGTCTCCTGGATACGATGAAAGCTCTGCGGCAGCAAAACGTGATGTATGTCGGGGCTGGCAAGAACAGCAAGGAAGCGTACGCTCCGGTTTATCTCGAACGTAGAGGAATCAAGATCGCCCTGTTTGGCTTTAGCCGGGTCGTCCCGGAGCCAGGGTGGGTCGCTGGAGCAAACAAACCGGGGGTAGCCTCCGTGTATGCGCCGGAAGCTGCGCTGAACGCCATTAAGGCGGCCCGCAAGAACTCAGATCTTGTGTTCGTGATCGCCCACTGGGGCAAGGAGCGGACGACCAAACTGGAGAAGCACCAGCAAGAGCTGGCGCACGCCTTCATTGATGCCGGGGCGGATCTGGTCATCGGCGGTCATCCGCATGTGATGCAAGGGCTGGAGCAATACAAAGGCAAATGGATTGCGTACAGTACGGGTAACTTTATTTTTACGAAATCAAAGGATCCGAAGACGTGGGAAACCGCAGTGTTTGCCGCTTCCTGCACACGCGACGGGGATTGCGATCTCAAGCTGATCCCGTTTCGTACAGAACTGGGCCAGCCCGTGCCGATGAGCGCCGAGGACGGAAACAAACTGTTGAAAGAAATCGAAGGCTTCTCGCCGGGGGTACGGATCTCGGAGGACGGAGATGTGAGCGCCTCGAAGACCGGGCGGATTCAAGAATCCGGTACTTCGCTGTCAGCGGATGACCGGACATAAGTGGAAGGTTCGTTTCCGATAAGAAGGAGGCGAGAGCATGCGTAACCCATGCGTTGCCCATCGCGGTTTCTCTGGAATTGCCCCGGAGAACACGATGGCTGCGGTCCAGCTCGCCATGGAGCAGGAGGATGTCCACTGGATCGAAGTTGATGTACAATGTTCAAAGGACGGCGTGCCTTTGCTGATTCATGATTTTACGCTGAACCGCACGACAAACGGAAAGGGACCGGTCAAGGATAAAACCTGGGCGGAGCTGCAAACGCTGGATGCCGGGAGCTGGAAATCCAAGGCCTACCGTGGGGAACGGCTGCCAAGCCTTGATGAATTTTTGGATGCCGTTGCCGGACGACTGCGGGTTAATCTGGAAATCAAGACCGAAGGGAATATGTACCCGGGGCTGGAGGAAAAGGTGGTCGCTGCGGTCAAACGGCGGCATATGGAGCACGAGGTTGTACTGACTTCGTTTGAACCACGGATACTGGCGAAGATCAAGGAGATCGGCCGGGGGATCCGCACGGGTCTGATCATCGACCGGCAGCCCAAAGATTTGCTGCTGCGGCTGAAGCTGTTGCACTGTTCGTTCTTATCGATTTATTATCGCGCATTAACCGCAGAGATGGCTGCCAAAGCGTTTAAACACGGCATTGAGGTGATGGCTTGGACGATGGATGATGTGAAGTCGCTGCGGAAGGTGGCGGCGATGCATCCTGAAATCCTGCTATGCACGAACCGGCCGGATGTCTGGCGCCAAGCGATCGGTAACGGGAAAGTGAAAAATTCGATTGGGAAACCACAATCCCCTGGAGGAGAAGATGACGATGAACAAATTAATCGCTAATGTGTATTGCGTAGGCCGAAATTACCGGGCACATGCCGAGGAGCTTGGCAATGAGGTGCCTACTGAGCCGATGATCTTCCTGAAACCGTCCCATGCGGTGACCGCCATGGACGGCAGGGGGCTGGAGCTTCCGGCGGACCGGGGCTCGGTGCATTATGAAGCTGAGCTGGTGCTGCGTATCGCCCGCGATTATAAGCCGGGGATGACGGTCGACGAATTGGTGGATGTGATCGCGTTTGGGATCGACTTCACGCTGCGCGACGTGCAGAACATCGTCAAAGACAAGGGCAATCCGTGGACGCCGGCCAAAGGCTTCCTGCAATCGGCGCCAATCACGCCATACATCGCTTTCCCCGGCGCGGTGGAGACGGCAAATGAAGATTTTGTGCTGCGGAAGAATGGGGAGATTGTGCAGCGCGGCAATATCAGCCGGATGATTTTCCCGCTGCAGCAAATCGTTGATTATATCGCTGAGCATTATGGGCTGGGCGAAGGCGATTTGATTTTCACCGGAACGCCTGAAGGGGTAGGCCCGGTATATCAAGGGGACAAGCTGGAGCTGTCCTACGGCGATAAAGTGCTTGGCAGCTGCACAGTGGCTGTCGGTCCTTCGGCAAAATGATGATGGATTGGATTATTGGGGCGCTTTGCGCCCTAATCGTGTCTGCAGCCGCCTATAAGAAGCGATCGTTATCGCTCTCCGGCATGCTGGCCGCATGGATCATGGGAACCGTATACTACGGGGCCGGCAACTTGTTCTGGTTTGGGATCTTGCTGCTATTTTTCGTCAGCTCGTCGGTCTTTTCGCATTTTCGCGGGGATCGTAAGGCGGAGCTAGAAAAATCGTATGCCAAGAGCGGCCGCCGGGACGCGGGGCAGGTGCTGGCGAACGGCGGACTGGGGATGCTAGCTTGCCTTGGCAACCTGTTTTGGCCGGATCCGGCGTGGGCCTACTTCTTCGTAAGCACGATGGCCGCAGTAACGGCGGACACGTGGGCAACGGAATGGGGCGGCCTTAGCAAAAGCGAGCCGCGTTCGATTCTGAACGGCCGCCGGGTTCCTCCGGGAACATCGGGCGGGGTGACGCTGCTGGGTAGCACGGCGGCGCTGGCCGGGGCCGTATGCATCGGCGGGGCTGCATGGCTGCTGCGCATGTGGACCGGAGATGACACTTATGCCGGAGTAGGTTCCGCGTTGCTTGCGCTGGTGAAATGGGGGCTGATCGGCGGGATTTCCGGCTTGGCCGGGGCTTTTGCCGACTCCTGGCTGGGCGCGACGGTTCAATATATGCATCGCTGCGTCGTTTGCGGCAAAGAGGTTGAGGTGGCGACGCATTGCGGTCAGGAGACCGTGGTGCTGCGAGGTTTTCGCTGGATAGATAATGATATGGTGAATTTACTCAGTTCCCTGGCGGCGGGTTTGCTGGCTTGGGGAATCGGGATGATAGGATAAAGTAGGGATTCGAGCATGAACATATTAACGGTGGAGCATCTGACCAAAACCTATGGGGAGAAAGTGTTGTTTCAGGACGCTTCCTTTGGCATGGACGAAAACGATAAAATCGGCATCATCGGCGTCAACGGAACGGGCAAATCCACGTTCCTGAAGGTCATCGCCGGTCTGGAACAAGCCGATTCCGGCAAAGTCGCCATCAACCGGGACGTCCGCGTGACGTTTCTGGCGCAAAATCCCGACTATGATCCGGACATCTCCGTGTTGCGCGGCGTGTTCCAAGGCGGCGGGCCTGAGCTCCAATTGGTGTCTGCTTATATGGAGGCAGAGGAAGCGATCGAACGGGAACCGGGGGATGCGGGGCGGCAAGCGGAACTGGCGCGGCTGTCCCAGGAGATGGACCGACTGCAGACATGGACCCTGGTCAGCGAGGCCAAAAGCGTCTTGTCCAAGCTGGGCATCACCGATTTTACCCAGAATATGGGCAGCTTGTCCGGGGGTCAGCGGAAGCGCGTTGCGCTCGCCTCAGCGTTAATTCTCCCATCGGAGCTATTGATTATGGACGAGCCCACCAACCACATCGACAATGAATCCGTCGCTTGGTTGGAGACGTATCTCCAGAAACGGCGCGGGGCGTTGCTCCTGATTACGCATGACCGTTATTTTCTGGACCGCGTCTGCAATGTGATGCTGGAGCTCGATCACGGCCGGTTGTTCCGCTACGAGGCGAATTACAGCCGTTTCCTGGAGCTCAAGAGCGAGCGTGAGGAGCGTGAAGCCGCCTCCGAACAGAAGCGGCAAAATCTGCTGCGGGGTGAGCTCGCTTGGATTCGCCGCGGAGCCAAGGCACGTTCGACCAAGCAGAAGGCGCGGATCGAACGGTTTGAGAAGCTGCAAGCGGCCAAGACGGAATACAAAAGCGACAACCTCGAAATCTCGGTGGCTTCAACTCGATTGGGGCGCAAAATTTTGGAGATCGAAGGGCTGCGTAAATCAATTGAAGGTCGGCTGCTCATCAGGGATCTGACCTACACGGCGGTCCCGGGCGACCGCGTGGGCATCGTGGGGCCTAACGGCAGCGGGAAATCGACGCTGTTGAACATGATCGCCGGTCGAATCGAACCGGATGCCGGCCATATTGTGCTGGGCCAGACGGTGAAGCTGGGTTATTTTACTCAGGAGCATCAGGAAATGGACAGTCAGCAACGGGTGATCGAATATATCAAGGAAGCAGCGGAGGTTGTGACGACGGCGGACGGCTCGCGGATTACCGCATCGCAAATGCTGGAGCGGTTCCTGTTCCCGCCGGAGATGCAATGGACGCCGATCGGCAAGCTGTCGGGCGGTGAGAAGCGGCGACTGTATCTGCTGCGTGTGCTGATGGGAGCGCCTAACGTTTTGCTGCTGGACGAACCAACTAACGATCTCGATATCCAGACGTTGACCGTGCTGGAGGCGTATTTGGATGAGTTCCCCGGCGCCGTCTTTGTTGTCTCCCATGACCGGTATTTCCTCGATCGGACCGTGGACAAGATTATGGCGTTTGAGGGCGGCGGAGTCGTTGCTGTACATGTGGGCGACTATAGCGATTACGAGGAACGGACGCAGGGGAGCGGTGCGAATGGCGCGGGTAAAGGGAGCGAAGGTAGTTCAGCGGCTTCGGGCTCGCGGAAGGCAGGTTCTTCGGACTCAGCGGCTGCCAGAGGTTCAGCCTCCCAAGCCAACACTGGCAACCGCAATTCAGGGCGTGGCGAGAAGCTGAAGTTCAGCTATAACGAGCAGCGGGAGTTCGAAACGATCGACGCGACCATCGAAGCAGCCGAGCAACGTCTTGCCGCTATTTCCGAGGAAATGGAAGCTGCGGCGAGCGATGCCGTTCGCCTGCAGGAGCTGATGCAACAGCAGCAGGAAGCGGAGGCCGAGCTGGACCGGCTGATGGAGCGCTGGACGTATCTGAACGAGCTGGCGGAGAAGATCGAAGCCCAGCGGAACGGGTGAGGGTGGTTGCAACTTTTTCGGGATACGGCGATGCAATTCAGCATTGGATGTTACACTTGCGGCAGGTACAGCAATGAGAGCAACAACATTGTATTCGATTTTTCGCATACAATTGTTCCCTTTTGCGGCGATAACCCGTATTCTATTCGATTTTTCATATAGAATTGAGGGATTTGTCCTTCGGAAGCCGAAATCTATATGAAATTTCATATACATTTCGTCGAAATCCCCAAAACGGGAGAATTCTGTTCGATTTTTCATATAAAATGAAAATTTGATGCGCAACATTTTGCGCAGTCCGGATACGATCATTACGGTGGCGATTACGCTCATCATGATGATGCTGTTGTTCGTCTACGTATTTGGCGGCGCCATTGAGTCAGGTACGGACAACTACGTGAATTATCTGCTGCCGGGAATCCTGTTGATGGCGATCGCTTCCGGCGTCGCGTACCTCGCTGCGGCTGTTTAATGATATCAAAAGCGGACCGATGTCGCGATTCATCACCATGCCGATCAAGCGCTCGTCGGTATTGTGGGCGCATGTGCTGACCTCGCTCTTTTCCAATGCATTAACGCTCGTGGTGGTGTTCTTGGTCGCCCTCTTGATGGGCTTCCGCTCCAGCGCCTCTCTTCTGAAGTGGCTTGCGGTAGCTGGGATACTAGGTCTGTTCACACTGGCATTAACCTGGCTTTCCATTATTCCTGGCTTGACAGGCCAAATCGATGGAAGGGGCGACGGCCTACTCGTACCCGCTGATTTTTCTGCCGTTTATTAGTTCGGCTTTTGTTCCCACCGAAACCATGCCAAAAGTGATCCGCGCGTTCGCTGAGAACCAGCCTGTTACCTCCATTGTCGATGCCGTTCGTGCCTTGCTGTACAAGGGGACGGTTGGGAATGACATCTGGATCGCGCTTGCCTGGTGTGTAGGCATCACGGTTATCGCATATTTCTTTGCGAGTAGAGTTTTTAAAAGTAAGTTAGGGTAATACGCGCTAAGATTTAAAGGAAACAAGGGCTATTTTTACGCCAACTAGGATAACTTCATAGAATTAGAAAATCCTTGCAATCTCTTAAACAGGGAGAGTAAGGATTTTTTTACTTCCTAAATTAAATGCAAAATTGACCGCAGTATAAAAAGAAGATATATTTATTTCATACATATAATTCCAAACTCATTTTATCTAAAGAATGCGTGGTGAGAAAGCCAATGAGTACAGCTACGATTCTGGCGGAAGTTCACTCCTTTATGAAAGAAAATGAGCTAAGTTTAAGTCAATTCTCGGCAAAGTTAAATATTAATGCGGGTACGTTAAGTTATATTTTAAACGGTAACCGTACCTTGACCATCGATCATTTGGATCGGATTTCAGAGGTCATGGGCTTACCCATGGGGCATTATTATGAGCATTATATTAACGATTATCTCCAAGAGAGAAATCCAGATTGGCGGAGAGTGGCCCCTTTCCTTCGGAAATGTGCTGAATTGAACAAGCTGGATTGCATTCGCAGAACGATATGCATGCTGTTGGATAATTTGACGTACTCTACGTCCTTATTCGAGCTGGCCGAGGAGTTTTACGAGAAGGGATTATATGGTGCCGCGGAGATTCTGTATGAAAATGTGGCCATGAGCGAAACAAAGCAACATTCTGAGCGGTTAGCTTTATGCCAGTATCGGCTGTTTAAGATTCGGATTGGGTCGGACCAGGCTCACAATCTCAAAATTGCTTACCAATTTGAACCCTACGTAGATCGGCTGGATGAGGTTACGCAGTTGGACGCATTAAAGGACTTGGCTAACCTGTACCGCTCGCTTCGTGAGTGGGACCGGCTTGAGGTTCTAGCTCTCGAGATGGAGCGCAAGGCACGCCTCCTCTATTTCAGTAACAGACGCTCAGAAAAGGAATTTTACGAAATGCAACGTCGGCTTAGCAGACCGATGTTTGTATACATTGTTTATGCTAAACTATTATGTGCAGAAGTGTATGATGGTAGAGAAGATTATGCTAAAGCGTTGGAGTACACTTATCAATATGCTGATTTGAGCTGGGTACGAGAAACGGATGAGGATACCAAGCATTGGTTAAGTTTATTCCAAAAATGGTCGAGGGCCAACATCTGTGTCAATCGACTCAAGAGCGGTGAAATCGAATATCTACCTGAATACGTAGAGTTTATGGTAGAAAACCCTGATGAATTCATACATTCGATTTCGAATGTGATGTATGCTGCGAACCGATACCATATTAATGTAGATCATATTCTAGATCAATTTAAGTCGGAAATTGAGGTATATATCAATCGTAAACAAACGAATGACTTATATAAAGACCAGGTTCTACCTAATAGTTACAATCAATTTTTGTATGATCTTACCAATTACTATCTACGTAAAAAAGATTACAGACTGGGGTTTAATTATTTGCTGCAAGGCCTTGAGAATTCAGTTATAATAAATAATAAGGAAGGCCTTCTAGATTTTATGATATTATTTGAACTTCATAGGCACATGGCTTCAGTAGAGATCTGTCAGAATTTTAAGAATATTGTAAGTGAGGTGAAACGAGGTTTATGAAATCTAAAGTCGTTGTTATTTTAGCGGTACTTTTTTCTTTAGTTTTTACTGCTCCTAGCGCGATTCACTTAGATCAACCTGCTTACACTACTTATGTTCAAAATGGTGGCGCATAAAAAACTTACATAAGAGACTATTAGAGTTAACGCCTATTCGTTAAGTTTAACGAACAGGCGTTTTTTCTTTTACCGAATCACAATCATCTGCCGCAAATCCCGGGAATCGCCGTTTAGCTTGGTTTCGGCGGCGTTCAGCTGCGCGGAGCCGTCGCCGTCGAGGAAGATGCCGTCGACGAGCTGGCCGTCGGCTAACGCCGCCTTGACGGCGGTGCGGAACGCTTCGGCGGTGCAGCGGGTGGGGGTGACGATCAGCCACAGCTGGCCGTTCGCGTCATACGCGAGACCGGAGCGGAGCCGGTTCTCATCGGGATTCGGCAGGTGCTCAGCCTCCACCGCCGCAGCCCGCCATCCGGCGTCATCCGGCAGCTTCATGCTGACGCCGCCTTGGGCAAAATAGCGGGTGCGGTCCGTAACGGCCAGCTCGCTTGCGGCGGATACCACCTGCACCGAGAAGCTGCCCGTGGCGCCGTCCCACACGAGCGTGCCGCGGGCGTATTTAGCGTTGAACCACCCGGACCCGTAGGCGCCGGCCGTGCCTTGGACCGGCTGATCGTTGTTCACCGCCAGCGACAATACGGCTTCGTTGTAAAAGAATCCGCCGTTCATCCCATATACGCGGTAACGTCCCAGTGGCTGATCCGCCGCCCGCAGTTCAATGCGCTCCGGATCTACAACTAAGGCATGCAGTTTGACGCCGTTTGCTGCGGTAGTCTCATGATATTCATAATGGCGGGGGAGCAGGTAGCGGCTGCCCCAACCGATCATCAGCAGGATGACGAGAAAAATCGCCATGACCGAAGCCATGGTGATCCCCCAGCGTTGCCCCTTAATCGGCAACATAAGCGGCTAGCAGGCGGGTCGTATTAATGACCGCCAGTTTATGTGTCCGCTCCATGGCGTGCGAGGCGTGCACGCCCGGTCCGATCAGCGCAGCGCGGATATTGTGGCCGCCGCGCAGGGCAGCCGAGGCATCGGAGCCGTAATACGGATAAATATCAACCGCATGCGGGATGCCAAGGCCCTTGGCAAGCTCGATCAGCCGGGTGGTCATCTCGTAGTCATAAGGGCCGCTGGAGTCTTTCGCGCAAATCGAGACATCGGTCTCTTTGCAGCTCAGATCATCGCCCATAGCGCCCATGTCAACGGCGATCATTTCGTTCACGCCGTCCGGAATCCAGGAGGCGCCGTGCCCCACTTCCTCGTAGTTGGAGATGAGGAACACCAGATCATGTCTCGGCGTCCAGCCTTCACGGCGGATCGATTCGATCAGCCCGAACATGGCCGCTACGCTGGCTTTGTCGTCCAGGTGGCGAGATTTAATGAATCCGCTTGGCGTGATCACGGCGCGGGCATCAAACGAAATGAAGTCGCCGACCCCGATCCCAAGCTTCAGCACGTCCTCTTTACTTTCCACAACCTCGTCGATCCGGACCTCCATGTTCTTCTCCTCACGTTTGAAATCGCGGGCATCGCTGTAGACGTGAACGGAAGGATGGGTCGACAGAATCGTGCCGGTATATACTCGGCCGCTGCGGGTGTGAATTTGGCAGTATTCGTTCTCGATACTGTTCATCATGAACCCGCCAACGGAGGTGATTGCCAGCGTACCGTTCGAACGGATGGCGCGCACCATGGCGCCTAACGTGTCAACGTGGCCGCTGAGTGCAATGCGCCGCGACGAATCGCGGCCAGGCACGGTCAGGATCGCTCCACCTTTTTCATTAAAGCTGCAAGGTACACCCAAGGCTTCGGCCTCACGCCCGATGAACGTCATGACATTGTGTGTAAACCCGCTTGGGCTTGGGGTGTCCAGCAAGGATTTGAGCAAATTTAAAATATAGGTTTCATTCGGTTGGATATTCATGGGAAACCTCCTTTATGGGTTAGGTCGGACTCTTCATTACGCGTTAAGGCTGGATGGGGGAGTCCTCCTCCGCCGATTCGGCTCCCGTTCCAGCTTCAGCTTCATTGCCGGCAGATTTCTTCTTCTTGCCGCGCTCTGGCTTCTCCGGTTCCGGGAAAACATAGCCGGTAGCCTCCTGGATATGTACAAGCTTGGCATGCAGTCCCTTGACTTCGCGTTGCAGCCGATAACCGCGGTAAATGCCAAACGCCCCGACGATAATACCGCCAAGCAGCGTACTGCCAAGGATCAGCAAAATCAACGGAAGGCTGACGGAGCCAAACAGCAAATTGACCTGCACCGGCTCGACGTTAATCACCGCAAATACGGCGGTAATCAAGGCAAAGAACAAAGCCAGAATTAGGGACCATTGGATTTTCATGAGGGTACACCTCCTTCTAGGACAGTATAAAATCCCTTGTCCGCTTGGAGCAAGGGATTTTGTAGTCGCTATGGCCCAGGACATGTTAACTCGTCAACTGTTCCATTTGCTCGATCACGTTCTCGAACACGCTCATCGCTTCACGGATCGGCTGCGGCGAGGACATGTCGACCCCGGCTTTTTTCAGAATGTTAATCGAATAGTCGCTGCCGCCGCTCTTCAGGAAGCCGAGG
Organism: Paenibacillus sp. p3-SID1389; assembly: GCF_025151705.1. Taxonomy (NCBI): domain Bacteria; kingdom Bacillati; phylum Bacillota; class Bacilli; order Caryophanales; family Paenibacillaceae; genus Paenibacillus; species Paenibacillus sp. p3-SID1389. Next base: position 88,036 of record NZ_JALXVO010000004.1, read on the forward strand.
TAACGGTCAACCGCCGGTTTGCCTTCTTCAAGAATTTGCTTCGAGAAGCTGGTCGCTGCAGAGAAGCCGGTAGCGTATTTATAAACGTAGAAGCTCGTATAGAAATGAGGGATCCGTGCCCATTCCATTTCGATATCCTGGTCAACGACCATGTCTTTGCCATGGTATTTCACATTCAAGTCGTAATAAATTTCCGACAGCTCCTGCGGTGTGAGCGATTCGCCGGCTTCCGCGCGCTCATGGATGAGCTTCTCAAATTCGGCGAACATCGTTTGCCGGAACAACGTCGTCCGGAACTGGTCGGCGTAGTAGGTCAGCAGGTACAGCTTCTGCTTCGGATCGGTGGATTTCTTGAGCAGATAATCCATCAGCAACGCTTCGTTGGTCGTCGAGGCGACCTCAGCCAGGAAGATAGTATATTGGGCATCACGGTACTTCAGGGCTTCATCCGAAAAATAGGAATGCAACGCGTGCCCCATCTCATGCGCCAAGGTGAACATGCTGTTCAGATTGTCCTTATGGTTCAGCAGCACGTAAGGATGGGTGCCGTAAGCGCCCCAGCTATAAGCGCCGGTGCGTTTACCTTCGTTCTCGTACACGTCGATCCAGCGGCTTTCGAAGCCTTCACGCAGGACCTTCAGGTACTCCTCGCCCAGCGGCTTCAGCCCTTCCTCGACCATTTTCTTAGCGTCTTCATAAGGGATTTCCCACTTATATTCCTCAACGAGTGGAGCGAACAAATCGTACATATGCAGTTCGTCAACGCCCAGCAGCTTCTTGCGCAGCTTCATGTAACGTTGCAGGAGCGGCAAGCTCTCATGCACCGCGTCGATCAGGTTCGTATACACTTCCTTCGGAATGTTGTCGCCATATAGGGACATTTCCAGCACGGAAGGATATTTGCGGACCCGCGAGTAGAACATGTTCTTGTTCACGTTCGCGCTCAGTGTAGCGGCGATGGTATTTTTCTGCTTCCGATAGGTTTCGTAGACGGCTTTGAACGCCCGCTCGCGTACTTCGCGGTTGGGGTTCTCCAGGAACTGGATGTAGCTGCCGTGGGTTAAATCCACTTCGTTCCCGTTTTCGTCTTTGATTTTCGGGAATTTCATATCGGCATTGTTAATCATGCCAAAAATTTGCTGAGGCGCCTGCGACAAATTGCCTACTTGGGCCAGCAGCGCTTCTTCCGTTTTGCTCAGGACATGCGCCTTTTCGCGTTTGATTTCCTGCAAGGTGAACTTGTAATCCGCCAGCACAGGGTCGTTGATCAACTTGTCGAGCTCCTGCTCCGGCAGGGCCAAAATTTCCGGCGTAATAAAAGACAAGGACTCGCTGACTTCAACGCTTAACTTTTTCGCTTTTTGCACAAGGGCTTGATATGTAGGGTTAGTGGTATCCTCATCGTGATGAAGATGGGCGTATACGTAAAGCCGCTCAATTTGCAAAGAGAGTTCATCTTCCAGCTCGAAAACGGCTTTGATATGTTGTGCATCCGTGAGTTTGCCTTCGAATTCGGCGGCTTTGTCTTTCAGCGCCTTGAGGTCGTTATACGATTTGTCCCAAGCGGCTTGATCAGGGAATAAATCCTGGAGCTGCCATGTGTGCTCCTTCGGTACTTCAGAACGTTTCATTACGGTGCTCATCGGAATCCTCCTTTGGACTGGGTAAAATGATGATGCCGGCTGGCCCATCGCAGCACTGCCAGGGAATGCGGCAGCTAGCAGGGCGCCGGTGAGCAACAGGGGAATCGCACGTGAGATGCGCTTAGGTCGCATACCAAGAAAACCTCCCTTATGGATGTCGGGAGCCCAACGCGATTTTCGTACCTTAGGGTCCGGTTCGCTTTGGGCATTTTCCTAGTATGGCCGCCTGCTGCGGGAAATATAGGGGATCAAGCAAGGAAGCTGTAGATCATCAGCCCAAACGCCAGTGCAATTAGCACGACGGAGGCCAAGGCCAGACTGCGCCTTAGACGCGGCTCCAGCCGATCCTTGTTCAGGATGACCACGACGCCCAGCGCAAAAGCGCAAATGATGAAGATCAAGAGATTGGAAGTGTCCATCAAAATCAATGCTCCGTTTCGTACGAGATTGGACGGCGGGCTACACCTGCTTAAACGCGTTCATAATTTCATTCCATTCCGCCTCGTTGCCGGCATATTCCTCTTTTGGGAACCGGCGCTTCACCCAATCCATCATGGCAGGGCGGCTGAGGAACGTATGCGATTCCTCGCCCCATTGGTCGGAAATTTCGCGGAGAACGATGTATCTGCCTTGAACCTCTACCGTCATCATATTCCATTTGTCTTTTTTGTATATTTCGTGTTTTTTGATCATCTCTGACGTTCTCCAATCTTTGGCTTTGCACCACAGGTATGAAACCCGCGGGATATTGGGAATATTTTATGTAAAATGATAACTCACGCCCCCGAGGAAAGCAAATGAAACCATACGATTCTGGCGGCGGTTTTTGGCGCGAAAAGTTATGGGCGAACTGACACGTTGCATTGTCGGTGGGCATAGAGTATAATATGGGTATTCGTCAATGATGGCGATTATTTTTAGGAGGTTGTTCATTTGAAAGGTACAGTTAAATGGTTTAACGCAGAAAAAGGCTATGGCTTCATCCAAGTTGAAGGTGGCGAAGACGTATTCGTACACTTCTCCGCTATTCAAGGCGAAGGTTTCAAAACTCTAGAAGAAGGCCAAGCCGTTGAGTTCGAAATTACTGACGGCAACCGTGGTCCTCAAGCTGCTAACGTAATCAAATTATAAGATCACTTCCGTATTAGCGGATCACTTATAAAGTTTGGTACTAAGCGCGATAATGAAAGGCACAGCTCTTTATAGGGCTGTGTTTTTTTCTATACATAGATAGAATGAAATTAATTGGTGACAATCTGTTGTCACCATTACTCTGCTATAGTGATGTTAACGGGAGGGGAACCAAACGCGATGAAGCGAATGGACCGGATGATGGCGATTGTGATGGCCTTGCAGCAGCGCCCGGAGACCGCACAATCCTTGGCGGACAAGCTGGAGGTGTCCAAGCGGACGGTGCTTCGCGATATGCAGGCTTTGGCGGAAATCGGCATTCCTTTGGTTGCGCTTCCAGGACCGGGCGGCGGCTACCGCCTCATGGACGGCTTTCTGCTGCCTTCGCTGCAGCTTGACGCCGGCGAGGCGCTGACCGTCCTGCTGGCTTTGGACGGCATCGGCAAATACGCCGACAGCCCCTTTCGCGAGGCGAAAAGGACTGTCGCCGACAAGATCCGCTCCGCTTTGCCCGAGCAAATGCTAGGGCAAATTGCTCCATTGCTCCGGCACGTGGAAATGGAGGTGCCGGAGCGCGGCATCCAGGCGCCGTTCCTCAGCGCCTTGATGGCATATGCTGCCGGCGGGAAGTGGATCCGAGCAGAGTACCGCTCGCTGAATTATCGCCGGCAGCTGACGTTGAAGCCGCTGCGCGTGTACGCCGCGCATGGCTTCTGGTACTGCGAAGCCGAGTCGCTGGAGCATGGGGAGAAGCGAACGTTCCGCGTCGATCGCTTCGTCGAGGCGGCCGAGACGTCTCCCCCACCGGGTGCGGGTGCCGGAAGGGGAGAGGCCGCCAAAGGGACTCCTCCCCGGGCGGCAACCGGGAGAGAGGATTTCCGGCTGCGCGTGAAATTGACGTATCGCGGTTCGCTGCTGGCGGAGCAGGATCCGCATTTTGGTCAGGAGGTGCAGCAGGTGGGGAAGGCCGAGTGGCAGCTCGACTGCACCCTGCCGGGTTCGGAATGGGATTGGGCGGTTTCCTATTTCTTTGGTCTTGGCCGGGATGCGGAAGTCCTCGAGCCCCAGGCGATGCGCGAGGAGCTGCATCAGCGCGCGGTGGAGCTGGCCGAGCGGTACCGGACTTAAGCTGATACCGCCGACTTGAACGCTTAGCTTAGACCTATTTATTTCGAAGAAGAACGGAGGGTGGATGCATGAAACCTAGAATGTCGGTGTTAACGATTGGTGTGGAGGATTTGGAAAGAGCGGTGCAATTTTATCGAGATGGCCTTGGCTGGGCGACGGAGGGGATCGTAGGTCAAGAGTTCGAGCACGGGGCGGTTGCCTTCTTCGATTTGCAGGCGGGACTGAAGCTGGCGCTGTGGAAGCGGGCGGATATCGCCCATGACACTGGTCTAACGCTTCATGCCCCAAGTCCAACGGAAATTACGCTGGGTCATAATGTGGCGAGCAAAGCGGAAGTGGATCAAGTGATGGGGCAAGCGAAAGCAGCTGGAGCTAAGATCGTGGTTCCGCCTCACGATACGTTTTGGGGAGGGTACTCCGGATATTTTCAAGATCCCGACGGGCATTTGTGGGAGGTTGTCTTCAATCCTGAATGGGTATTCGAAGCCTGAGTGGCGAAGGGGACGAGAGTTTTATGAAAAAACGGGACGTATTGGAACGGGCCAGTACTTTTATTTATTCGCATGCCCGGCTGTTGGATCGCAAGCGGTTTGCTTACCACTTTGAAGGAGGGAGCGCGGAGGAGGTGCTTCGCCCGTACCAGAACGGGGATGGCGGATTTGGTCATGCGCTGGAGCCGGATATGCGCGGTCCGCATAGCCAGCCGGTGGCAACCGAAACGGCGTTGCTGGTGATTCGCGAGGTGGGCGGATTCGGGTCGGATCTGCTGGACGGAGTGATCCGTTATCTGCGCAGTTTGACACTGCCGGGAGGCGGCTTGCCGCGGGCAACGACGGAAGTGAATCGATATCCGCATGCGCCGTGGTGGACGACCGAGCAGGACGGGGGTCCCTCGATCAACCCGACGGGAAGCATCATCGGCATGCTGCTGGGGCAACAGGAACGCACCGATTTTTTCCGTGAGGATTGGTTCCAAAATAATGTCGCCTATCTGTGGGGATGTGTAGAGCAAGGCCTTCCCGAGGATTATCATGACGCGGTTCAGTGGATTTCCTTCCTGCAGCATGTGCCAGATCAGGAGCGGGCGGCGAAGGCGCTATCCAGGTTGGATGCCTGGCTGACCGGACCAAACGGGATTGAGCGGGATCCGCTGGCGGAGGGGTACGTCCATAAAGTGCTGGACTACGCACCAACGCCGGAGAGTTACGCGGCGAAGCTCATCTCGGAGCAAGACATCGAGAAGCACTTGAATTGGTTGATAAGCACGCAGCAGGAGGATGGCGGTTGGGCGCTCACGTTTCCGGCAGTAAGCCCGGCGGGCGAGCAGGAATGGCGCGGTTGGCTGACCATAGAGAATTTGAAGACGCTGAAGGCTTACGGCCGCTTGTCCTAAGCCAGATTAGAAAGAGGCTCGTTTCCAACATGTTGCTGGAAAGAGCCTCTTCATGTATGGACTTTACTCAACGATCCGCAAAATCTCGGATACTTCCTTCCGCGGCACCGGCTTCGGTGAGATCGCCGGATGGCCCAGTGCGATCACCATATTCACTCCGCGATCGGCAGGAATGTCGAGGAATTCGCGCAGCTTATCTTCCGCGAGCAGTACCGGTCCGGTCATCGGACAACTGGCGAGGCCTTTGGCATGCGCGGCCAGCATCAGGTTCTGCGCGGCCAGACAGCTGCTCTTGAGGCCTTCTTCGTCCCAAATTTCAGGAGTGACGAAGGAGATCGGGTCAAAAATTCGCTCACGGAACTTCGAGGTGTACGGCGTAGACAAAACTACGATTAACGCCGGAGCGCCGGAAAAGGCGGTTGCGTAAGGGCCAAACGATTTCACAAGCAGCTTGGCTTCCCGATCCTTCCCCTGTGCTGTGGCGCGTGCTGCGATTTCATGCAGGCTTTCCCAGGTAAAATCCTCGATCTGCTTGATTTTATCTGCGTTCATGACGACGATGAATTCCCAGGTTTGCGAATTCGTGTCGCTGGGCGCATAGCGAGCGCAGTCGATGAGATCCTTGATATCGGAGACGCTGACAGGCTCTTGGGTAAATTCCCGGATACTGCGGCGGGTTTGAAGGATGTCCCGAAACAAAGCGAAATCCATGCGTTTTCACCTGCTTTATCAAATTTAACACCAGGTACTATCATCTGATAATAACTATTATATAGGAAGACTTGTCCTTTGAACAGAGACAAACAAGAGGCGAAGCGCCGTGACGGCACTTCGCCTTGATTCATTAGGCTTTATGCTCGAATTTCGAGGGGGTGTTCTCTCCCGGCCCCTTCTGAAAATAACGGCTGGCGAACCCGACGCACGCGACCAGCGCCGCGCCCATCGCCGTCAGGTAGAACGGCTGTCGGCCGAGCTGCTCAAACATCACGCCGCCGAAGGTTCCGCTGAGCAGTCCGGCGAGGCTCGACCAGACGATGGTGTACAAGGCCATGCCCGTTGCCCGAAATTCGTCGGGGATCAGCCGGGTGAGCATGCGGATAGCCGTGACATAGAAGATGCCAAACGTCACGCCGTGCATCGCCTGGATCGCGAGGATGCCGTATGGCGACCCCGTCAGCCCCATCAGCAGGAACCGGACGGCGAACAGCAGGCTGGCTAGCAGCAGGAGCGGCAGCTCTTTATATTTTTCCCCATGGAAGCTGAGGTAGATGAATACGGGGATTTCTGACAGCGACGAGGCCAGCATCGCCCAGCCGATCAGATTCTCGTTAGCCCCCAGCTCCTTCAGGCTGATCGAGATAAACGCTTCGTTCATCCGCATGCCGATCGCCAGACAGAAGACGCAGCCAAAGAACCATAGCAGCTCTTTTTGCCGCAGAATGCCCCATATGCCCGACAGGTCCATCTTCGCCACGGTTGTTGGCTGGTCCTTGACGAACAGGATGAACCCGAGTGCAAGTCCGGCGATAGCAATCGACACCCACATCGTATTGGAGGAGCCGATCCGGGCGAGCACGTAACCGATAAGCAAGGCAAAGAAAGCATATCCAAACGAGCCAAACAGCCGGATGGAGATGAAATGGATGCCATGCTGCTTGGCGGTTGTGATCGAGATTGTATCCGACAGCGGAAAGACCGGATAGAAGAAAAAGTAAAACAACGTAATAACCGCCATGATGAGAGAAAACGAGGTCGACGCCGATAAAAGAAACGTCAGCGCAATTTGCCCGATCAACAGGATGAGCAGGACTTTCTTAATCGTTTGATAACGGTCGCTGGCCAGACTCCATAGCAAATTGGAGACGACGGAGATCATGGGTCCCAGCGCGTACAGCAAGCCGATCTGGCTGGTCGAAAATCCCAGCTGGGCGTAAAACAGCGGGAAGTAGGAGGAAACAAGGACACTTGTTCCGTATATTGTAAAGGTAAAGGCGCGCAGCCATGCGATATCCATGCGGGCCGTGGTTTTCCGATTCATGGGGTTTACGTACTCCGTTTCTGCAGTCACATCATTTTTTTGCGTTATGCTAGCAAGTATACCAGAAATCCAGAGGTTCGGCGGCAATAAAAATTCCTTTTCATTGACGAAAATCCTTTATACTAAATCTTAAGAAGGAGGCGAAACGCCATGATCGAAGGATTTGTATACGATGAGCGGCTGGATATCCATGTGCCGATGCTGGAGCGCCCTTTTGACGAATATGAGCTGGATGAACGGCTGGCGATGATCGCCTACTGGGAGGAAGTCCGCGGCCGAATTCCAACGAAAGTGATGGTGCTGGAACAGTTCATTGAGCACAAGCTGAACGAAATGAACGAGGAGACCGACTTTGAGCGCAGCTGCCGTCTGAATGGGGAGATTGCCGAGCTGGCCAGCCGGATCAACGATTTGCTGATTTGGTACCGTACGGTCCAGGAAGAGCCCTCGGCCAAAAGACATATGTGATTTTGTTTATTTGTGCTTAAAGTTGGATCATATTATAATATAGAATGGTTTTCAGACAGGCCGTATTAACAACGCAGTGGAGGCAAGCCATTGATAGAACTTGAGCAAAGCCGAAACCAATTCCCGAAGGAGCCGATCCGGCTGATGAGTCGGGTTTATAAATTTATTTTGCCGGATGTCCATAAGGAGTTGGAGCGTTGGCGGAAGGATGCCGATGCGATTCCCGATCCTGAGCTAAGGCGACAGGCTTTGGCCAGCATCGCGACGAAGAAGTTCCATTGCCAGGGCGGTGCCGTGTATGCGGCCGCCAATTTACCGATGCGTCACGTCTTGATTCCGCTTATCGTTGCGTTTCAAACGATCAGCGATTATTTGGACAATTTATGCGACCGAAGCACCTCCAAGGATCCTGAGGATTTCCGGCTGTTGCACCAGAGCATGCTCGACGCGGTGAATCCAGCGGCACAGCTGCGAAATTACTACGCCCTTCGCGAGGAGCAGGACGATGGAGGTTATTTGCACCGGCTGGTGAAGACTTGTCAGACGCAAATTGCCGAGCTGCAGGGTTACCCGGCTGCCATGCCGTACATCGTTGATCTTGTAGGACTTTATACCGACCTGCAGGTGTACAAGCACATCGATCCGCAGGAACGCGAAGCGAAGCTGCTGAGCTGGTGGGCTGAGCACGAGCACCGTGCCCCGCATTTGCGATGGAATGAGTTCGCGGCAGCGACAGGCTCCACCCTTGGGGTGTTTATGTTGTTCCTGGCGTCTAGCCACAAAGGGCTGGATGAACGAAGCGCACAAACGATCCACGCGGCTTATTTTCCGCATGTCTGCGGGCTGCATATCCTGCTGGACTACTTGATTGACCAAGCGGAGGATGAGCTTGGCGGGGACTTGAACTTTTGCAGTTACTACGATAGCAAGGAAACGATGTTGAGCCGAATCACGTTGATCGTCGAGGGAGCGCGGCAGGATATCCGGAAGCTGCCGGCTTCCTCGTTTCATAAAATGATCATTGAAGGCCTGCTGGCCTTGTATTTATCTGATCCGAAGGTCACCCAGCAGGACGAAATCCGCGAGGTATCCAAACGGTTGATGCGCCGGAGCCCGCTGATGCGGTTGTTCTTTTTCGCTAACAGCCTGTGGATTCGCAAGCATCTTTAAGATTTAGTGCATTGTTAACTTACTTACAACTGAATTAGGAGGAATTATCATGTCAGCAGTTAAAAAAATCGCAGTGCTTACCAGCGGAGGAGACTCCCAGGGGATGAACGCAGCTGTACGCGCCGTTGTCCGGAGCGGGTTGTACTACGGCCTGGAAGTGTACGGGATTCAACGCGGCTATCAAGGCTTGCTGAATAATGACATTTTCCAAATGGACATCCGCAGCGTTGGCGATATCATTCAACGCGGGGGGACAATTCTTCAATCCGCACGCTGCCTGGAGTTCAAGACACCGGAAGGCCAACAACGCGGCGCGGAAATTTTGCGTGAGCACGGCATCGACGGCCTTGTCGTCATCGGCGGCGACGGCTCCTATCAAGGGGCAGAGAAGCTGAGCAAGCTGGGCATTAAGACGATGGGACTGCCGGGGACGATCGACAATGACATCTCCTTTACGGACTACACCATCGGTTTTGATACCGCAGTAAGCATCGTCGTGGACGCGGTCAACAAGCTGCGCGACACGATGTCCTCTCACGAACGGGCTTCCGTCGTTGAGGTTATGGGCCGTCATTGCGGCGATATCGCGCTGCATGCCGGTTTGGCTGCGGGGGCGGAGACGATCCTTGTACCGGAAGTACCGTTTGACCTGGACGAAGTAGCGGACCGCATGAAGCAAAACTTTGAAAAAGGGAAACGCCACAGCATCGTGATCGTAGCCGAAGGCGTTGGCAGCGGCGAGGACGTTGTGCAGGCGATCAAGCAGCGCCAACCTTCCGTTGAACCGCGCGCGACGGTTCTTGGTCACATTCAACGCGGCGGATCGCCAACGCCGTTTGACCGTAACCTGGCCAGCCGTCTCGGTGACTTCGCCGTGCGCAGCCTCATTGCCGGCGAATCGAACAAAGCCTGCGGCGTGATCGGCGGCGAAATGGTATTGACCGACATCGAGAAGGTTGTCAGCACGAAGAAGCCGTTTAACATGGAACTGTACGAGCTGGCGTCGCGGTTGTCGCAGTAAGCATCCGCACGGATTGCTCAGAGTTAGGCCTAATTGACTAAGGGGAGTCAGGTTTATAACCTGGCTCTTTTTTTGTAAATGCAAATCTATAGAGGGGTTGACAATGAAATCCAAAATGTTAATATAATCACATCGAAATAGTTGGAATTTGAAATATCGCTGACCGGGTCACCGGAGGCTCAGCAGACAGACGCTTGCGTCTTGTCTTCTGGGCTTTTTTTGTTCCAAAAAACTGTGGGGAGGTAGATGGGATGTCAGACAACGCAAAAATCAGGTTCGAGAACGTGACGAAAACTTTCACCGTCCGTGACCCTAAAAAAAGCGGGGCAGCTCAACTGTTTACGGCGGTCAAAGATTTGAACTTCACCGTCAGGGAAGGGGAATTTCTAACGCTAGTCGGGCCAAGCGGTTGCGGAAAATCTACGCTGCTGGATATGATCAGCGGGTTGTCCGCTCCGACCCGCGGGAGAATTCTGATGGACGGCGAGGAAATTACAGGTCCCGGCTTAGATCGCGGCATCGTGTTTCAGCAATATGCCTTATTTCCTTGGAAGACGGCCCGGGGCAACATCGAGTTTGGATTGGAGGCCAAAGGGGTACCCAAGCAGGAACGGAAGGAACAAGCCGATCATTTCCTCTCCCTTGTCGGGCTTGCTTCCTTCGGCGACCGATATCCGCATGAGCTGTCCGGCGGGATGAAGCAACGTGTCGCCATCGCTCGCAGCCTCGCGTTTAACCCGGATGTGCTGCTTATGGATGAACCGTTTGCAGCATTGGATGCTCAGACGCGGGAATCTTTGCAGGGGGAATTGCTGAGAATCTGGGAGCAAACGAAAAAGACGATTATTTTTATCACCCATGGGATTGATGAGGCCGTTTATCTAGGGGAACGCGTTGTCGTTCTCACACCGGGCCCGGGTACGGTAAGACATATCGTTGATGTACCGCTCAAATCGAGACTCGACGATGCGGATGTTCGCTCTCATCCCGATTTCGTAAAGATCCGTCATGAAGTCTGGAATTTGCTTCACGAGCCGGTGTATCAAGGAGCTTATATCTAAACGAAAAAGGAGTGGGTACGAATGGAAACCGCAAAGTCCGTCCCTGCAAGCCTGCCGGCAAGGAATATAAAAGTGGCTCTTGTTGCAGGTCTGCGCAAATTGGTACGGCAATCGATTGTTCTGATTGGTTTGTTTCTGTTATGGGAAGCAGCACCCCGGTTGGGGCTGGTGGATCCGGCATTTTTGCCGCCATTCACTGATGTGATCCGATCGCTGGTTCACTTGATTACTTCGGGAGAATTGCTCCAACACTTTTCGGCGAGTATTGTCTGTTCGCTGTCCGGATTTCTGTTAGCACTGATTGTGGCCATTCCGCTAGGACTAATCATCGGCTGGTATCCGGTAGCCCGAGAACTGCTGAATCCCATCCTTGAACTGTTCCGGAATACCGCGGCGCTGGCCTTGCTTCCGGTGTTTATGCTGCTGCTCGGCATCGGGGAGACTTCCAAAATCGCGATTGTCCTTTTCGCTTGCGCCTGGCCGATCCTTCTGAATACGATCGCGGCCGTTGGTAACGTTGACCCCTTGCTCATCAAGTCCGCCAAGTCAATGAAGTTATCCTCTTCCAAGCTGTTTTTGAAGGTGATTTTACCGGCCTCCGTGCCAACGATTTTTACCGGTATCCGCATGGCGGGGACGGGGGCGATTCTCGTATTAATTGCCGCCGAGATGGTCGGGGCGAAGGAAGGGCTTGGGTATCTGATCACGTATTCGCAGTACAATTTCGAAATTCCTAAAATGTATGCGGGGATTCTCGCCATCTCCTTGCTTGGTCTGATCATTAACTACGGTTTAGTTAGTTTGGAGCACAAGTTATCGAAATGGAATACGCAGACGAACAGTTAATTGGCGAGATTTAGGGTTTGGAATAACGTCAATCGACGTTTTTCTTATAGTCAAAATATGACTAAACAAATTGGAAAACTAGGAGTGGTGAACGATGTCAAACAAGCAAATGAAATTGGGAGCTTTCTTTAATTTGCCAGGGCATCATGTGGCGAGCTGGCGGCATCCGCAAACCGAGGCTCACCGTACGTTCGACCTCGAGTATTTGCAGGATTTGGCGCGGTTAGCTGAGCGGGGGAAATTTGATATGATCTTCTTCGCCGACGTCCTTGGCTTGCGCCCTTCCGGTAACCAGGCCGCTTCGGCACTCAAGCTGGATCCGCTGATTATTCTCGCAGCGCTCGCGTCCGTCACGAAACATATTGGCCTCACCGCGACGCTGACGACGACCTATAACGAACCTTATCAAGTGGCACGCAAATTTGCGGCGATCGATCACTTATCCAAGGGGCGTGCGGCTTGGAATGTCGTCACCTCTGCCAATGAGCGGGAATCACTGCTGTTCGGAAAGCCCAAGCATCTCGAGCATGCCCGCAGATATGAACGGGCGGATGAGTTTGTGGAAGTCGTGAAGAAGCTCTGGCTCTCCATCGAACGGGAAGCGATTGTTCTTGACAAGGAAGGCGGCCGAATCCTGGACGTAGAGAAGCTCCACCCGTTGGATTTTGAAGGCGAGTGGTTTAAAGTTCAGGGGCTGCTTGACGCACCTTCGACGCCGCAGGGGCATCCGGTCATCGTACAAGCGGGATCGTCGGAGGCGGGAAAAGATCTGGCGGCCAAAACCGCAGAGGTTATCTTCACCGCATGGCAAACGCTGGAGGAAGCCCAAACGTTCTATCGGGATGTGAAGGGCCGCCTTGCGAAATATGGGCGTAAACCGGACGATCTGAAGATCATGCCGGGGGTGTTCATTACGGTGGCGAAGACGGAAGCGGAAGCGATCGCCAAGCGGAAGGAGTTAAACAGCTACATTTTGCCTGAAGTCGGCTTGGAGTATTTATCCAACTTCATCGGGACGGATCTGACGGGCTATGATGTGGATGCACCGCTGCCGGAATTTGCGGCGTCAGAGGACAAGACGAATCCGCAGATTCGCTCCAATCTGATCCGTGCGCTGGCCGAACGTGAAGGGTTAACTACGATCCGCGAGGTGTATGAGCATATTGCGGGAGCACGGGGGCACCGGGAAATTGTGGGCACGCCGGGACAGATCGCGGACCAACTGGAGGAATGGTTCCTGAATGAAGGGGCGGACGGCTTTAACATCATGCCGCCTACGTTCCCGGAAGGATTTCGGGATATCGTCGAACTGGTCATTCCGGAGCTACAGCGGCGCGGATTGTTCCGCACGGAATATGAGAGCACCACATTACGCGGCAATCTAGGGTTATCTGTTCCCGCTTATCCCTCTCGCAAAGAAGCGCCATCCGCTTTGATCTAAATCCAAACGAAAAATAAAGGTCGGTGTAAGTAAATGCATAAACCAAGGAGACAATCCATAACGCTGCTGGCGGTGGTGCTGGTTGCCGGGGCCTTGCTGGCGGGTTGCGCTGGGGGCAGGGCCGGGGCGAACGGAGGAGAAGATAAGGTCCTCCAATACAATTCGTCCCCAGGCACGGTGTCATTCCCGGAGCTGGCAGAGGACCTCGGCTATCTGGGGGATGTGAAGCTGGAGTCGATCGGGAGTACGACAGGTGGTCCGGAAAGCATTCAATTAACGGCGACGAAGCAGACCGATTTTGGATCGGCTTTTAACGGGGCGATCATTAAATCGGTGGCCCAGAACGTAAAGATCAAATCCGTGGTCGGCTCGTACGGCAGCGATAAAGATACGTATATCGGCGCTTATGTGCTGGAGAGCAGCTCCATCCGGACGGCCAAAGATTTTATCGGCAAAAAGGTCGGAGTGAACACGTTAGGCGCGCATTTGGAATTTATGACCAAGGATTACTTGCGTCTAGGCGGATTAACCGAGAAAGAAATCAGCCAAGTCACCTTGGTTACGGTGCCCTCTGGAAATGCGGAGCAAATTTTGCGCAGCGGGCAGATCGAAGTCGTCCTATTGAGCGGCGTGGCCAGAGACCGGGCTTTGGAAAAGGGCGGCCTCGTGGAATTATTCAGGGATATCGACGTTTATCAGACGGAGTTTACGGCGGGCGATTACTTTTTTACCGAGGAGTACATTAAGAATAACCCGAACACGGTAAGGCAATTCGTTGAAGGCGTCGCAAAAGCGATCGAATGGGAACGCACCACGCCGCGGGAAGAAGTGATCAAGCGAATGGAAAGCATCGTAGAGAAGAGAGACGGCAAGGACGCAACCCTGAATTTGAAATACTGGAAGAGTCCAGGGATTGCTACGGAAGGAGGAGTGATTACTCCGGAGGAATACCAGCGCTGGATCGATTGGTTGGTTAACGAGGGTGAACTGAAGGAGGGGCAATTGAAACCGGAGGATCTGTATACCAACGAATTTAATCCCTATGCCAAGTAACCGATATGGATGAAGGAGGCCGCTCCCTGTTGGGGCGGCCTCTTCTTGATGCCCGTTGATGAAACTCCACGATATGGGGAAGTTTGCTATAATAAGTTGAGCTTAAGGGTCAGAGGAGGATCTCACATGTACCTGTATCGTTTGGAGGCTGACACCTCCGCCGGTCCGTTTACGATCATCATTGCTGCCGAAGGGGAGGAGAAGGCGTTTGCCGCGGCGGAAGAGCATTTGCAGCGGCAGGTGCTGCCCGCTCCCACAATCACGGAGCTGTCGATTGTGGAGAAGAAGCGGATCGTGCCCGGGGCCGGGTACGTGGTGGCTATCGGCGAACCGCGCTAATGACAGAAGCCCGTGACCGAATGAAGGTCACGGGCTTCTCTGCTTTTATTGCGCTTCCGCAGGATGAATCTGACGGTTGGCCAGGCGGCGCTGGATCACGATCAGGCGATACAGCAGCAGAACGGCGGCGACGGCCAGACCGGTAATGAGACCAATCCAGTATCCGTAAGGGCCTTGCGAGGTGTAGTTGGCCAGGACGAACCCCAGCGGCAGTCCGATGATCCAATAAGCGAGCAGCGAGATCCAGAAGCCGGGACTGACGTCCTTGTAACCGCGCAGCACGCCTTGGGTTGGCGTTGCAATGGCATCGGACATCTGGAAGAAGATTGCGTACACCAGAAAGTGCTTGATCAGCGATACGACCTCGGGTTCGCTTGAGTAGAGCTGGGCGACGCCTTGACGGAACAGCATCAGCAGGACGGCGGTGGCCAAAGCCATAGCGGCGGCGGTGCCGATGCCAAGCGCCGCGTATTGCCGGGCATCCTTCAGCCGGGCGGCTCCGGTCTCGAAGCCCACGAGGATCGTCAGCGCCAGACAGATGCTGAGCGGAATCATGTACAGCGTTGAGGCGAAATTGTTCGCCGCTTGGTGGGCGGCGATCGTCACCGTATCGAACCGGCTCATGAGCAGCGTCACAGCGGCGAAGACCGCCGTCTCGAAGAAGATGGCGAAGCCGATCGGGACGCCGAGACGCATCAGCTCACGCCATTTTGCCAGTGAGACGCGATGCAGCTTGCGGAAGACGCCGTACGCCGCGAACGGTTCTTGCCGATGCACGATCCACAAGGCGATGAGAAAAATGCACCAGTACGTAAAAGCCGTAGCGATCCCGGAGCCGATGCCGCCAAGACGTGGGAAGCCGCCGTGGCCAAAAATAAGCAAGTATCCGGCGCCCACATTTAACGGAAGCGAGATCAGCGTAATCATCATCGATACCCGGGTCTGCCCCAGCGCGTCGATAAACGACCGCAACACGATGTAACCAAACAAGGGTACGATTCCCGAGGAAATCGCCACTAGGAAATAGAAAGCAACATGGTGGACCTTAGGCTCCAGATCCATCGAATTCAGCACGGGGGAGACGGACAGCGCACCGGCAAGCAGGACGACCAGGCTCACGGCTACCGATAACCATAACGCCTGGATGACGTGATAGCCTACTTTGTCCCTCGCCCCGGCACCAATCAGCTGAGAAACGATGGGCGTGATGCCCATCAGGATGCCGCTGAGTCCGGTTTGCACCGGAATCCACAGGCTTGAACCGATCGCTGTGCCGGCCAGGTCTGCCGGACTCGCATGGCCGGACATCATCGTATCGAAGAAAGTCATCAACGACATCGTGACCTGGGTGATCAGAATCGGAACCAATATGCGTAAAAATTGAGCGTATTTTTGCTTTAGCGTATGCGTTTGTTTCATAAACCAACTTAACTCCGATCATTTAGTTACTTGAGTACAAGCCCAACCAACCGTCAAACCCGGGCAGCGGGCCCGGGTTTGACGGCGGTGCAGCTTTATTATTCATAATCGACGCCGGAAGTATAACGGTTGGAGGCGTTCCAGAGCAGGAACTCATCCACCTTCATTTCCTTCAGCGCCCGAATTTGTTCTTCCACTTCATGCTTGCCGTATTTGATATAATGACCGCTTCCCAGCCAGCTGGCGGTAAAGTCCTGAATCCACGGACGAATGATCGGCTGCTTATCGCCTAGTTCCGCGAGCTTCGTTTGTGTATCCTGCACCGCACCCTTAATGGTCTGATAAGGTGCTTTGTCGGGGTCCTTCGCATTAAACCAACCGGTTGTATAATGGCTAGGATAAATCATCGGAGAAATAACATCCACGTTGTCGGAGATCTTCACAAAATCCTGGCCGATGCCTTCGGCCGAAGGCACGGATGCGGCGTACCCGAAAATATCAACGGATACTCGAACCCCTAACGGCTCCAGCTGCTCCTTGGCGTATTTGACGAACGAGGAGACGGCGTCGACGCGGCTCATCTCATTTTTCGTATAGCTCAGACTGTCTGCGCGCTTCTCGAAGCCTTCCGGGAAACGCACGTAGTCGAATTGGATTTCCTTAAAGCCTAGTTCCGCTGCTTCCTTCGCGATTGCGATATTGTAATCCCAGACCTCTTTGTTATAAGGATTTACGAAGCTGTCTCCTTTACCGTTGCTCCATACCGATCCGTCCTTATGGCGGAAGGAGAGCTCCGGATGCTTCTTGGCCAAAATCGTATCCTTAAACACGACGATCCGGGCAATTGGATAAATATCATGCTTCTGCAATCGGGCCATTAACGCATCGATGTCACGGATGAACGGCTGCGGTTTCCCCCATTTGTTCAGCTCGGGATTATCGGTCTTGTACGTGATATATCCCAAATCGTCCTTAATGTCGATGACCATCGCATTCAGCTCGGTTTGGTCGACGAGATCAACGAGCTGATCCATACGGGATCCCCCGGCACTATAAGCTGTAACGTAAATGCCTTTCACTTTAGGGGCATCCACCTGCGGGTTTACTTTCAGTTCCGATGGTTTGATCGGATTGTCCAGGCGGCCTTCTGCTAGATTTACCTTAAAAGTGTGAGCGACCGATGCCCACATCGTGTCCGCCTGTATGGCTTCGTTCCCCGTTGCCTGCTCCTGAGGCGCTGCTCCGCTGCCTGTTCCCAAGGCCAGAAGTAGTAATGTCCAGATGATGTTCACATGATATCTCTCCCTTGTTTGCACTCGCTGTTAATTATATCGGAAGAGCGGCCCTCAGAGGGAACAGGAATGTCATAATTGGTAAAAAGTTTCAGAGTTTCATAGACGATAAAGCGCAAAAAGTCGTTTCCCCTGCATAAGCAGAAGAAACGACTCATCCTGCATGGAAGCGTTACATATTAATGAAGCAACGCCGGGTTTTGATGCTCGCAGATGCTGAATTGGATAATCTCCAGCGCATCCTGCGGTTCCAAGATGGTCAGGCCATCCCGGAGGAGAATCGTAGAATTCAGTTCCTTTTGGTTCAGAAAAGGCAGCATATCCGGAAACCATTTCTTTACGATTTGTTCCAGTCTTACCGTTTCCATTTCCACATCCATCACCCTTTCCTTTCAGAATCATTCGCCGCGGAATCAATCCTAAATCGAAAAAGCAAAAAGCCTGTGAAATACGGGGTAAAGCTGAACCCTTTGAAATTGTGAAGGAACCGCTGTGATTATTATAACAAAGAAGCGGCTGTTTGAAAACGGCCGCTTCTTTCAAGAAAACACTTAACGACGGCGAAACGAGCCCATGACCCCGACCGTTTCCACGATATTGACGAAGGCGGCGGGATCGGTTTGCTTGATGATTTCCCGCAGTTCAGCCAGCTCATAACGGGTCGTGACGGTCATCAGCATATCTTTTTCCTTATGGGAAAAGGCGCCTTGGGTTTTCATCAGCGTTACCCCGCGCGGCAGCGTCAGCAGTCGTTCCAGCAGCGCTTCAGTTTTGTCGGTGATAATGAACAACGTGACTTTGATATGGCTGATATGGATCAGGTCAACGACCTTGCCGGTAATATAAATGGAGACCATGGAAGCCAAAGCCAGATCCCAGTTGCCCTCGAGATACCCCATCGCTAGGATGACGAAGCCGTTTAATCCGACGATCACATTGCCGACGGGGAAATCGCGGAAACGGGTCACGATCGAACCCACGATATCGAACCCGCCGGACGAGCCGCCGACGCGGAACGAGATCCCGCTGCCGATGCCGACCAGCACGCCGCCGAATACCGCAGAGAGCAGGGTATCCGACGACAGCAGCTTGTCCGGCGACGGGATCAAGGCGATGAACCAGGTCGTGGCGGCAACCGACAGGATGCTAAGTCCGATAAATCGTCTCCCTAGCAGAAACAATCCGGCGATCAGGAGCGGCACGTTATAAGCCAGATACATCGTGCTAATATCGAGTGGAGTGAAGTAGGCTGTCAGCATCGCTAACCCCGACACGCCGCCGCTGAGCAAATGAAGCGGTACAAGGAACAGATTAAAACCCGCAGCGATCAAAGCCGCCCCGAGTACAATGACAACCGCATTTCGAATTTCCTTTAACACCATCGTTCACCTCACGAAAATAGAGGAAGTATCCCAACCTGCTTGCTGGTATTCCATTTATGTTTTGTGCTATAATGTTTGAGATATTCTTGAGTAGGTACTCTTTTCCATTTTTCAAGCTAGTACCAAGCTAGTACTATGTAAAATTTACAGGCGGATTGGACAGCCTATATACGTTTGAAGGTCCCCGAGGTCAGGTTTTGAGTGTGGGCAAAGCAGGACTAAACGCTACTTAAGAATACCGTTAAGCTGGTGGAATGTCCACTATATAGAAGGAGTATGATACATTGAACACATTTGCAGATTTCGGCCTAGAGCCTAAAGTATTGCAAGCTATTACGGAACTTGGATTTGAAGAAGCAACACCGATCCAGGCGAAATCCATCCCGATCGCATTGTCCGGTCGCGATTTAATCGGACAAGCCCAGACGGGTACGGGGAAAACCGCGGCCTTCGGCCTGCCGTTGATCAACAAGATCCCTAAGGAAGAAGACCGTATCGTTGCGCTGGTTATGACCCCAACTCGGGAGCTGGCCATTCAGGTCGCTGAAGAAATCGGCAAGCTGTCCCGCTTTAAGGGTACCCGCTCTCTTCCCATCTACGGCGGACAAGACATCGTACGCCAAATTCGCGCATTAAAGAAGAAGCCCCAAATTATTATCGGTACGCCGGGCCGTTTGCTTGACCACATCAACCGGAAAACGATCAAGCTTGACGATGTGAAAACCGTCGTTCTGGACGAAGCTGACGAAATGCTCGATATGGGCTTTATGGACGATATTCAATCGATACTGAAGCTGGTTCCAGAAGATCGTCAAACGATGCTATTCTCCGCAACTATGCCGGCTAATATCCAGAAGCTGGCTCAGCAGTTCCTGAAAAATCCGGAGCACGTGTCCGTTATTCCGAAACAGGTCAGCGCGCCGCTCATTGATCAAGCGTACATCGAGGTTCATGAACGGCAGAAATTTGATGCTTTGACCCGGTTGCTGGATATGGAGTCGCCAGAGCTGGCGATCGTGTTCGGCCGGACGAAGCGCCGCGTCGATGAATTGTCCGAAGCGCTGCAGAAGCAAGGCTATTCCGCCGACGGCCTGCACGGGGACCTGTCGCAGAACCAACGTGACAACGTCATGCGTAAATTCCGTGACGGCAGCATCGACGTTCTCGTTGCAACCGACGTGGCTGCGCGCGGTTTGGACGTCTCCGGGGTTACCCATGTCGTGAACTTCGACCTGCCGCAGGATCCGGAAAGTTACGTTCACCGGATCGGCCGTACGGGCCGTGCCGGGAAAGAAGGGGTAGCGTGGTCCTTCGTGACGCCGCGCGAAATGGATCACCTGCGCTTTATCGAACGGATTACCCGTCATAAGATTGCTCGCAAGCCGCTGCCAAGTATTGCTGAAGCGATCGAAGGCAAGCAACGGATTATTGCGGAACGCTTGATCGAGCTGGTGGAGAACGGTGAACTGAACGAGAACAAGGGCATTGCGATCCAGCTCTTGGAGCAATACGATTCGGTGAACCTGTTGGCGGCTGCGTTTAAGCTGATCACGGGTGACAAGAATGAGAAAGTCAGCATCGAGCTGACACCGGAAGAACCGATCCGCGTGAAACGCCGCAACCCGGACATCCGTTCCAGCGGGCGGAAACCGTCAGGTTACGGCAATCGCGGCGGTGGATACCGGCGTGATTCCCAAGGCGGCCGCGGAGGTTATGGCAAAGGCGGATACAACCGCGACGGCCGTGACTATCGTTCCTCCGACCGCAAGCCGCGTACCAGCTCGGGCGGCGGAGACCGCAGACCTTCGAAATACGACGACAACTCCTCGTTCGACAATTAAGCGGATCCTGGAGGTTGTTCGAATATCCTAAATGAAAGAAGACGGAGGAACCTCCGTCTTCTTCTTGTTTGTTCATTACAGATGAATTGTACGGCTCACGATTACGAGCAGAATGAACAGAACCAGAATCGTACCCGTGGAAGTCCAGAATCCACCGCCATATCCTACGCCGGACATGTGATAACCTCCTTTGATGATGTTGATGGTTTGAAGTTACGGTATATACTATGGCACAGCGGCCTGTTGAGATTAGACGCTTACCCAAAGCAGTACAAATTAGGCGCTGGAACGAGCTGGACGAATCATGTATAGTTAATATAGGCAGAGCGATCCACTATACAACGCTTGAGAGGGGAACTTTACTTGGAATACAAAGGTTTAATGGGCGGATTTTATAAAATTACCGAATGGATTATGCGGATTGCCGGCAGTAACCTGCTGTGGCTGCTGTGCTCATCGCCATTTATGATCGTCCTTGCGATGAAGCTGCTCTTGGTGTTGCAATCACCGACGCCTCAGCCGGAGACGCTGACGATTTGGGTTATGGGTGTTTTGGCACCGTTTACACTGTTTCCAGCAACCGCCGCTTTATTTTCCGTGACTCGGAAATGGGTGATGGGGGAAAGCGACTTGAGTATTATCAAAGTCTACTTCAAAGGGTACAAAGAGAACTACAAGCAAAGCATGGTCGGCGGTATTTTCTATACGATCCTGTTCGCGATTATGTATGTGGACTATGAAGTCTACATGAACCAGATGAACAACCTGCAGATGATTGGCATGGTGATGCTGTTCTTCCTGTTGATCTTATCCCTGTCGTTGTTTAACTTCTTCTCGCTGGTGGCGCATTACCATCTGGGTGCGCTTCAGTTGATCAAGAATGCGATCCTGTTTACGATTCTTCGGCCGTTTCGGACCTTGTCCACGCTGATCTGCGCGGGTGTGCTTGGTTTTCTGACTTTACGCTTCGGCTGGTTGATCTTCTTCGGGTTCGGCAGCTTAACTGCCTTCGTGGCGTTTTATAACTTCTACATCGCTTATAACAAGATCCAGGAGAAGGTGGAGCGGATGCGCCAAAACGAAGACGCTTCGAATAATGGTAACACCCAGCAAGACGACGAGGACCTGGCGCTTGAACTTCCTTCGAGTGAGGAAAAAGAGAAGGATTGAAAAATGGCTTAAATTGCCATCATCTTCCTTGTTAGATGAGTTTACATTTGCTTAATGAAGCCGTATAATAGGTGTACGTCCTGCGATGTGCGTTTCGGTTTCCGTTATTTTGAACCAATGACAGTTATCTCGGGAGACCTACATTGCGCCGCCGCTGAAAGGCCCTATCCATCGGATGAGGGGACTTCAAAAGCGTCGTTGCGGTCACCCACCTGCGGGTGCAGGTTCGAGATAATGTAATCGGACGGCATAGGCGGGTCTATGATGAAGCATGAGAATGGTACCTTGTACTCTTTTCGCTTGAGAAAAGGGGCAAGGTGCTTTTTTGTTTGTGCCAAAATGTTCAGCCTCGCTTTTGTTTGTCTGCCAAGAATGTTAAACTAGAAATTAAGAAAACGCATACCCAAGTCACATGGGGCAGGATCGTGAAGGAGGAAGAACAGTTGTCATTCAAGCGAACGTTAATCGGCATTTTCCGCAGCCAAGAAGGGACCAGCGACCGTGCGAAGATGCCCGAACTCAAAACAAGATATTATCAATTATCCAAAGAGAAATGCTGGGAGGAAGTTTCCTCAACCTTAAAGAAAATTCCGGGCTATAAGGTGCTGCATGAAGTGCCGTCCGTCGGCGAGATTACGCTGGAGAAACGGACCAGCCTCGGACGCGTGATGGACATTACCGTATCGATCGTGGGCACCGGGCCGGTACGGAGCGCGATTGATATTTACTCGGCGACACGTGGATCGATGGGGGATCTCGGCGCAAATTACCGTAACATTCTTCAACTTTTCTCTGTGCTGGATAAGAAGCTGGCGGCTTATAAAGTGTCCTCGAACCAGTAAATCCGCTTGACTACGACAAAAAAAAGCGAGCAGGGAGATTCCTCTCCTACTCGCTTTTCGTTTGTGCCGAAGGGCCTTCGATTAAGAAAGCAGCGCTTTAACGGCAGCCACCGGTTTTTCATAATCCGGATGCTCGGTCATTTCCTTCAATACTTCGACGTATTGGATCTTGTTGTCTTTATCGACGACAAACACGGCACGCATGTCGAGCGCGAACTCTTTGATGAGCACGCCGTAGGCTTTGCCAAAGGAGTTGTCTTTGTAATCCGACAACGTGATGACGCGATCCACGCCAGCGGCGCCGCACCAGCGGGCTTGGGCAAAAGGCAGGTCGGCACTGACCGTCAGCACAACGACGTCATCGCCAAGGCCGGCAGCTTCTTGGTTAAACCGGCGCGTTTGCGCGTCGCAGACGCCTGTATCCAGCGAAGGAACCACGCTGATCAGTTTGATTTTGCCGGCGAAGTCCTGGAGTGTGGCTTCTTCCAGCAGGTTTTTATTCAAGCGGAAATCCGGAGCCGTATCGCCAACTTTAAGTTCCGGGCCGATCAGCGTGATCGGATTGCCTTTAAATGTAGCTACATTTGCGCGTTCTTGGGCCATGTTTATTTCCTCCTAGTCAGATGGATTTATTCAATCAAATTTAATTATAATCGTTTTGAAAAGAAAATGTCCAACATTAGGAAAAACAACGGTAAGGAGGATCCGATGATTTTCATACGATACGAAAACTGGCGAAGTTACCTGCGATATTATCCCGTTACCTGCTTGCTCCTGGCGGCCAACATCGTGATGTTTATCGTGCTTACGCTGAATGGGGGATCGAGGAACGGGCTCACCCTGCTAAGGTTCGGGGCAATGAGCGACATCGAGCCCTTTGCCGGACAAAGCTGGCGGTTGTTTACGGCGATGTTTCTTCACAACGGGTTTGATCACCTGTTTTCCAACTCGTTTGCGATCCTGGTATTTGCGCCGCCGCTGGAGCGTCTGCTCGGCTGGTGGCGATATGCCTTGGTCTATTTGGGCAGCGGACTGGTCGGAAACCTCATCAGTATGGGGGTGTACCAGTTTAGCTCGGTCCCTCATATCTCGGTTGGGGCCTCAGGCGCTGTCTATGGTGTGTATGGCGCGTTTCTCTACATTGCCTTGCTGCAGCGTCACCTGATGGATGAAAGCTCGCGAAAAACGCTGTACAGCCTTCTCATTATCGGGGTGATCTATTCGGTATTGGTTCCCAAGATCAACCTGGCCGCTCATTTTGGCGGGCTTGTCGGCGGCTTTTTTATCTATGGACTCATTGTCCGCTTGTTAAAACGGCGTTGAACCAATGGATTGTAAATGGTACATTAAATTTAGAGTATTATGTCATCAGAAGATGTTCGATGTTCGTAGCACATGCGAAATGGAGCGATCAGATTCGTGGAATTAAGACAACTGCAGTATTTTGTAAAAGTGGCGAGGAAAGAGCACGTGACTCAGGCTGCCGAGGAACTGCACGTCGCCCAATCGGCGGTAAGCCGGCAAATTCACCAGCTCGAGCAGGAGCTTGGCGTTAATTTGTTTATGCAGAAGGGCAGGAATCTCCACCTTACCGCTGTGGGGCAGCTATTCTGCAGCCGGGTGGAGATGATTCTGAAGGATCTCGACCGGGCCGTGAGCGAGGTGCACGAATTTCTCGATCCGGAGCAAGGGGAAATTCGCTTAGGCTTCCCCAATAGCCTAGGTATTCATATGATTCCCAGCGTGGTGGCGGAATTCCGCAAGCTGTATCCCAATGTGAAGTTTCGTTTTAGGCAAGGCACTTATCCTACGTTAATTCGGGATGTGGTTTCAGGGGAAGTGGATTTAGCCTTTATTTCTCCGTTTCCGGAAAATCATGATCAAGTCACCGGCAATGTGGTATTAACCGAGGATTTGGTGGCCATCCTTCCGCCGGGGCATCCTTTGGCTGGTGAGCAAAGCATCAAGCTCAGCCAGCTTAAGGACGAGAAGTTTATTTTGTTCAGCAAAGGCTATTCCTTGCGGCCAATCGTTTGGCATGCCTGCCTGGAGGCAGGGTTTACGCCAAAAATCGCCTTCGAGGGCGAAGAGACCGATACGATCCGGGGGCTGGTTGCGGCTGGGATGGGCGTAAGTCTGCTGCCGGAAATGGCGCTGTTTCAGAGCTTTACGCTTCAGCCGATCCGTGTGCGGATTTCGGAACCTAAGGTCACCCGCACCATTGGGCTGATTCATCGGGTCGACGAGAAACTGCCGCTGGTAGCCCAATCGTTCCGAATGTTCCTGCTGGAATACTTTGGGCTTCAGGTGGATACGCCGCCAAACCAGCAGCAGTAATTGAATCATCATGGAACGTTCTCCGAGATGTGGGGACGAAAAAAAAGGCTGCACGATCTCGAGCCCATGGGCTCGGTACCGTGCAGCCTTTTTGTTTGGTTTACTTGTTATTCGCGGTTGCTTGTGAAAATCAGGATGTAACGCAGCAGCTCCAAAATGGAGATCAAAGCGGCAGCTACATAAGTCAAAGCCGCGGCGTTTAATACTTTGCCAACTCCGCGTGCTTCATTAGGCGAAATAAAGCCTTGTTGAAGCATGATCTTGCGGGCCCGGTTGCTGGCGTTAAACTCGACCGGCAGCGTCACGATCTGGAACAAAACGGCCGCGGAGAAGAAGATAATCCCCAGACCGATCAGGTTCAGCGCGCCGAACAGGAAACCAGCCAGAAGCAAGAAAGGAGCAACCCCCGAGGCGAAGTTCACCACCGGGAACATCCGATGACGCAGCACCAGCATCGGGTACTTCTGCTTGTGCTGGATTGCGTGTCCTACCTCGTGGCAAGCGACGGCTACCGCAGAGATGGAGCTCTCATAATACACCGGCTCTGACAAGCGGACCACGCGGTGAATCGGGTCGTAGTGGTCCGTCAGGGCGCCGTGCACAGGCTCGATCGGGACATCATAGAGACCGTTCGCATCCAGCATACGTCTTGCGGCATCATGGCCGGTTAAGCCATAGAGGTTCTGGACCTTCGCCCATTTGTTAAATGTGCCTTTGACCCGAAACTGCGCCCACAGGGACAACCCAAATGCGAGCAGAATGGGGATCAGCATCACGTCTGAATACATGAATCATTCCTCCATATGATTTAGTTATCAAAGAAGTAACTGAGGTTGTTTCAGGAGTAAAAGTTAGGAAAAGGGTCCGTGATTCAATAACAGCCGGATGGCTTCCATGCAGGCCAAGCTTTGCGGCAGCAAATTCGCGAAGGCGCGTTTGGCCTGGTTGGGCTGCAAGCTGGAAATGAGCGGCTCCAGCTCTTTGACTTCGCGTTCCAGCTGCTGCATATGGAGCTCTAATGAGCTTAGCTTCTCCGTCACTTGTTCTTCCGGAGAAACTCGGTGCCACTGGTCCAGCTTCTCACGGATCTCTTCCAACGTATATTTCTCCTGTTTCAATTGATTAATACGTTCCAGCCTGATCAAGGTTTCAGCACTGTATAAACGATAATTTGTCTGGGTTCGCTTCTCCGGGGAGATCAGCCCGAGCTTCGTATAATAATCGATCGTACGCTCACTCACATCAGCTGCCTTCGCTAACTCTCCGATCCGGTACAGTTTCTTTACTCCAAGTTCATCACCTCTCCCGACAATTCCAAAGGATTGAGTTCTATATTTATTCTATTTATCCCCATAATACTTAACAACAAGCATACAGTCAAACGTCATACTTTATTTTTGTCAGTAACTATAGGAGGATTCGTTAAAGGAGGATTCATTAAAAAACCTTACATTAAATGTAATAATACATACAATTTAGCGATTTTTTTTGAAAAAAGTATTGTCATCCCTGAAGCTTTCTCTTATAATCACATTAACAATTCATTATGTGTTAGGAAACTTAACATTAGGGGAGTGTTCAAAATGAAGAAGAAATGGCTTTACGGAGTACTCATTTTTCTTGCATCGTTTGCGTTTCCGGTCTCGGCATTCGCAGCGGAGGGAGAGGTTACCGCTCCGGTTCTGGAGCTCGGCCTGAACTCGCTTTTCGTATTCGTCGCAGCCATGCTGGTATTCTTCATGCAAGCAGGCTTTGCTCTTCTTGAAGCAGGTACGGTTCGGATGAAGAACGCCGGACACGTTGCCGGCAAAACCGTCCTCACCTTGGGAATTGCTATTCTTGCTTGGTGGCTATTTGGTTTTGGCTTCGCTTTTGGCGACGGCAACAGCTTCCTGGGTACAACCGGGTTCCTGTTCGGCGGCGAAGGGGATATCGGTTCGTTCGGCGTATTTGCTGAAATTGGCGTACCGTTAAATCTGATGTTCCTGTTCCAAATGGCATTTGCTGCTGTATCGCTGGCGATCGCTTGCGGCGGGATGGCAGAACGTGCGAAGCTCAGCGTTTATATTATCTTCGGCACGATCTTTATCGTTCTGATTTATCCGATTGTCGCTCACTGGGTATGGGGCGGCGGCTGGCTTGGTAACTTGGGGATGCAAGACTACGCTGGTTCGACGGTAGTTCACTTAACTGGTGCTACAGCGGCGCTTGCAGCAACCATTCTGCTCAAACCGCGTCTTGGCAAATACAATAAAGATGGTAAACCGAACAACATTCCAGGTCACAACCAAGTGTTGACGGTACTCGGTGTGATCATTTTGTGGATTGGCTGGTTTGGTTTCAACCCAGGTAGTGCATTAACTCCTTTGGGTGATGGATTCTTTGGTTATGTGTTGATGACAACAAACCTGGCTGCTGCAGCTGGTGCAGTTGCTGCACTGCTCATTTCCTGGGCAGTTCTGGGCAAGTCGGATATTCCAAGCATGCTGAACGGTGTGCTGGCGGCTCTCGTAGCGATTACTGGTTCTTGTGCGTTCGTTGATGCTTGGGCTTCCGTCATCATCGGTGCGGTTGCTGGGATCTTGACCTTCTTTACGGCTAGATGGTTTGAACGCGCTGGTGTGGATGATCCGATTTATGCCTTCTCTGTACACGGGATCGCCGGGGTATGGGGGGCGATTTCTACCGGTCTCTTTGCAACGCCGGAGCTGGCTGAGACTACAGGTGTAGGTAAAGCAGGCTTGTTCTATGGCGGCGGTTTTGGACAATTAGGGGTTCAGCTGCTTGGCGTGATCGGGACTTTCGCCTTCGTATTGGTACTGTCGTTCCTGATTCTCGGAATTATGAAATGGACGATGGGGCTGCGCGTCACGGAAGAAGAAGAAACGATGGGGCTGGATATCAGCGAACACGGTACTTACGGATATCCGGAGCAAATGAGCTTACTGAATAAAACAACTTCGTCTGGTATTCCTGCAGAATAATTGAAGATTGATATCCTGACGTGAGGCGTCCGGAAGAGAAAGGAAGTTGGGCTTATGAGTCATGAGACGGCCATGAACAACGCAAATTTAAGCGCGATCCGGTCCGCCGCAACTCCCGGTTTGCTAAGAGCGGCCAGAATCGATGAGCAGAATCGCTTGTATAGCAAGCTGACATCGATGCCGATTCAGGATTGGAACCGTGAGGTCTCGGACCTGCATGATGCCGTCATGACCCAAGCTTGCCGATGCTGTGAAGAAGAAATGATCCAGGAGGGCTTCGGCCCTCCTCCTTCGCATTATGCCTTTATTGCGTTTGGAAGCGCCGGTCGGGCGGAACCCACGTTATGGAGCGACCAGGATAACGGTTTGATCTACGGGGATGGTGATGCGGATCAGCTGGAAGTCTACTTTGAGATCTTTGGTCAGAAGCTGTCAGAGATTCTCGAGCAGGTTGGTTATCCCCCATGCCCGGGCAGGGTCATGGTGTCCAATCCGTTATGGCGCGGCAACTTCGCTTCGTGGGAGAAGCAACTGCTGGAATGGCGGGACATTCTGGCTTGGGAACAGGTTCGCTACTTGATGATTGCCGCCGATTTGCGCCATATCTGCGGGAATGCGGAGCTAACCGCTGGCTTGCGCAAGACCATGAAGCGGATTATGGAGGCGGATCAAGGCGGAGAACGCGATGTGGTGGCGGCAATTCTGCGTAATACCGTCCGTCACAAAGCGGCACTAAATGTGTTGGGGCAAGTGATCACAGAGCAAAGCGGTGAACATGCCGGGGAATTTGACGTGAAATACGGGCTGTACATCCCGATCGTGAACGCCGTGCGTTATTTGGCTTTGCAATACGGGATCGAAGCCTCGAACACCTGGGAACGGATCGCTCAACTGCTTCAGCTTGAGGCTGTTCCGACGCGGTGGCTGGAATCGTGCAGTCGCGCGTTTAACACGGCGGTCAAGTTGAGATCGCTTGTATCGCCGGTTATCGAAGACGGCTTGCTCACGGGTTCTCACTACTTGCCCCAAGACATGCTAAAACAGAAAGAGCTCCGGCGCGAGCTGCGGGAATCGCTCAGTACGGTCAAGGTCATGTACCGCACACTCCAAAGGCAGCACCGGTATGCGGAAAGGAAATGGTTATGAAAGAACCGATGAAGGGAAATGGTGGTTTTTGGGATGCTTTTAAGGGCGGCGGAGTGTCGCCAAGGATCGCCTCGATGCTTGGTGCTCCCAGCGCACAGCAGATCGCTTTCGTTCGTTCATTAACCAAAGGACAGCGCCGTCCGGAGACGCTTCACGTTCCGCTGGCTGAATTAAAAACGGCCGTCTTCGATTTGGAGACAACAGGATTTCATTACCATTATGGTGATGAAATCTTGTCCTTTGGAGCCGTGAAAGTGGAAGGGGAGCGGATCACCGATGAGGTGTATTACTCGCTTGCCAAACCCGCTTGCCAAATTCCTGAGCGGATTATAGATCTAACCGGAATTACGCAGGAGATGGCCCAGTCGGCTCCATCCTTGCTGGAGGCGTTGCGCGAATTTATGGCATTTGTGGATGACCGGGTGCTTGTTGCCCACGGCAGTGCGCATGACAAAGCTTTTCTGGACGTGGCGTTATGGAAAACAAGCAAAGCTCATCTCGGGCATCGGGTGCTGGACACGATGATGATCGCCCGTAAGCTGGAACCGGATCGGCGGATCTCCGGCAGCCTGGACGAATGGCTGGAAGTGTATGGGATTCCAGTGGCCCAGCGCCATCACGCGCTGGAGGACTCCAAGATGACGGCTCAGCTGTGGACTGCGTTAATCGCACGGTTGAAAGAACAAAACGTGATTACTTTGGGTGATCTGTACACTTTTTTAAGCAGAACGTAAGCCTTTGCCGTCTTAGTCTTCCCGAAGCTTGACGGGCAGCAGACTATAACCTCCTGTATGAGCACTTATACCATATGCTTGAAGCGTGAAGCCGTCCGGTTCGCCGGGCGGCTTATCGTTTGACGGATTTGCGTTTGGCTTGTCGTTGAACGAGTGCATCCGACCACCGATCAGGTACAAGCGAAGGCGATCGGCAAAATTCGGAAGCTGGCGCAGATCCTCTGGCGAAGGCCGCGGCGGTGAGTTGGGGTGGGTATGATAGACGCCGATCAACTGCGGATCAAAGCAGCTTCGGACCCAGGAGACCGGGTCGAGTTCAAAAGCGTGCAACGGAGTCTGCGAATGGTTCGCCACGGGGAAATAACGTTCGATTCTGCCGATGCGGCCGTCAAATGTTCCGAGCAACAGCCCGCAGGCTTCCTCCGGGTAACGCTGTTGCCCATCCTGCAGCATTTCGTCACGAATATCCGGCGGCAATATCCAGGATTGATTCATTTTGCATGCTCCCATCGATGAAATGATAGAGTTCACCTTTTTCTCGATCCATTGTAACAAATCGTTAAAAAAGGGTACAATAATTACGGTAAACCTAAATCTTCAAAACCAGATGAGGTCATAAAAGGACGGGCAAAAGATGAAACGTAATCGATGGATACTCGCCGGGTTGCTGGTGTTGCTGGTTATCGCCTTGCTGGACCGCGGGGGGCAGGAGGGCTGGTTTGGCAGCTTCCTCAGCGGCTCCAAGGAGGACAATAACGAACCTTCGCTTAGCGCTATGGCAGCAGAAGGGGCTCCAAAGCCGGGAACGGCTGCGCCAACTTTCGCGTTGACAGGATTGGATGGCAAGACATATGAGGTTGGGGGCAAGCGGGATAAAGTGCTGCTTCTGAACTTCTGGGCTTCCTGGTGTGATCCGTGTAAGGAGGAAGCGCCCGAGCTGAAGGCGTTATCTGAGAAATACAAGGATTCGCTGGACATTTATGCCGTGAACGTTACATTGTACGATAATCTGGATGAGGCTAAGGCCTTCGTCAAAAAATATGGCTACACCTTCCCGGTCCTCTTGGACGAAAAGGAGGAGCTTTACCGGAAATATAACGGGATTGCCTTTCCAACCAACGTGCTGATCGACGAGCAAGGCGTGATTCGCGACGTCATCGTTGGTGTCATTTCGCCGGAAGAGTTGGAAGCCAAGATTAAAAGCCTGATTTAACAAGTAAAAAGCCCGAATCGCCGTCAGTAACGGAGATTTGGGCTTTTCGCTTAAGAGGTGATGCTTAATGGTTGACGAGTCCCCATCCGGCGGAAGGAATCTCTTCATAGTCCTCCCGTTTTGTCTGCCCCAGCAGCGCGTAACGGATCGAGTCAACGAGCGCTTCCCAGCTCGCTTCAATGACGTTGCTGGACACGCCAACGGTATTCCAGGAGTTGTGATAATCCTGGGATTCGATCAGTACACGTACCTTCGAAGCGGTGGCATCTTTGTCGTCAAGAACGCGCACCTTGTAGTCCGACAGATGCATATCCTTCAAGCCCGGGTAATAAGTGATCAAGGCTTTGCGAAGCGCATTGTCGAGAGCGTTAACCGGGCCGTTGCCTTCGGCAGCGGTGTAGACACTGACTCCGTCAATCTTCAGCTTGACGAAGGCTTCGGAAACGACAGGACGGTCAGCGGTTTTCTCAACGAGCATCTTAAACGATTCAAAGACGAACAGTTCCTTCATATCGCCATTGGCCTGACGCAGCAGCAATTCGAGCGAGGCGTCCGCACCTTCGAATTGATACCCTTGATGCTCCAGTTCCTTAATCTTGGCGATCACTTGTTTGGTGTTCTCGTTCTCCGGATTGAATTCGATTCCCATCTCCTGCGCCTTGGACAGGATGTTACTTTGCCCGGCCAACTCGGAGACAAGCACGCGCTGGCGGTTACCGACCAATTCGGGAGCGATGTGCTCATATGTCCGCGAATCGCGGAGGATGGCGGAGACGTGAATGCCTCCTTTGTGGGCGAACGCGGCGTTCCCGACATACGGCTGGTTGACCGGCATGTGCACATTAGCGATCTCGCTGATGTAACGGGCGGTATTGGTCAGCTGCTTTAACCGGTCGGGCTCGAGCACTTCGTAGCCCAGCTTCAGCTGCAGATTTGGAATAATCGAGCAAAGGTTGGCATTGCCGCAACGCTCCCCGTACCCGTTCATCGTCCCTTGGATTTGGGTTACGCCGGCCCGGACGGCGCTAAGCGAGTTGGCGACGGCCAGCTCACAGTCGTTGTGGGTATGGATGCCCAGCTTCGAGCCGGGAATCACTTCGCACAATGCGCTGACGATATCATACACCTCATGCGGCATCGTTCCGCCGTTCGTGTCACACATGACCAGCCAGTCGGCACCAGCCTCCTCCGCTTTGCGTAAGACGGAGAGGGCGTATTCCGGATTGTTTTTATACCCGTCAAAAAAATGTTCCGCGTCAAAAATGACCTCCAGCCCCTGCCGCTTCAGATAAGCGATCGAATCGGAGATCATGGCGAGGTTTTCCTCTAGCGTGGTTTGCAGCGCGGTATGCACATGGAAATCCCACGATTTTCCGACCAGCGTCGCCGCTGGAACACCGGCTTCGATCATCTTATTGAGACCAGCATCATGTTCGGCTAGGCTGTCTTTTCGGCGTGTGCTGCCAAAAGCGGTAATCTTGGCCTGCAGCTTCAGCTCCATGACCCGCTTAAAAAATTCAATGTCCTTCCCGTTACTGCCCGGAATTCCACCTTCAATATAATGGACCCCAAGGTAATCCAGCTTTTTGGCGATCTTCAGCTTATCGTCCGCCGACAGGCTGATGCCCTCGCCTTGGGTACCGTCGCGTAAGGTTGTGTCGAAGATGGATATTGGCTTTGACATGATCGAAGTATCCCCCTTTAGCCGTGGATGAGGGTGGTTAGCTCTCCCCGAATGTTTAGTTTTTAATTAATAATTATAACATCAACATGTTAAATGGAACACGCTTTTTTAAGATATCAGGCGATATTGACCGTCTTTCCGGGGACAGGTATGCTGAACTTAGGAGTAACGTATGATAAACGAGGGGTAGGAAATGAGAGATACCGCTGATTTTTACCCTGCGCGGGGAAGAGTCATTTTGCATGTCGATATGAACGCCTTTTATTGTTCGGTCCATGAGGCGGAAGAACCGGAGAAATATCGGAACCGTCCTACGGCGGTAGCGGGAAGCGTGGAGCTGCGCAAAGGAGTGATCGTCACCTGCTCGTATACCGCGCGTAAAATGGGAGTGTCGACCGGAATGACCGTCAGCCAAGGGCTGAAGAAATGTCCCGAGCTGATCGTCATCCAGCCGGATTTCCATCTATACCGCAAATATTCCCGGGCGTTTATGGACATTGCGTACGAATACACGCCGCTCCTTCAAGCGGTTTCCATCGACGAATGTTATCTCGATATCACCGGCTCCAAGCAATTTGGAACCCCGCTCGAAATTGCGAGTCAAATCCAACAGCGGATCCGTCACGAACTGGGCCTTCCCTGTTCGATTGGGATTGCTCCCAACAAGCTGTTAGCCAAGATGGCTTCAGATATGAAAAAACCAAACGGCATCACTGTATTGCGCATCCGGGACGTGCCGAAGCTCCTTTGGGACAAACCGTGCAGCGACTTGTTTGGCATCGGCCGAAAGACGGCCGAGAAGCTGAAGTCGATGCGGATCTATACGATCGGGCAGCTGGCGGCTGCGGACGAGCGCAAGCTGATCGAGCGATTTGGGGTGGCCGGTTCTTGGATGAAACAGGCGGCGAACGGCAGGGATGATTCGCCGGTGAGCGATGAGCGCGAGCGAAATAAATCGATTGGCCACACCACCACACTGCCGCGCGATATTAGCCGGATGGAGGACGTGCAACGCGTGCTGTTGAACATCGCGGATCAAGTCGCGCGCCGACTGCGGCGGCAAAATCTGATGGCACAGACGATCCAAATTACGATCCGCACCCCGGACATGAAGACGATCACCCGCTCGCACAGTCTGGATACGGTAACCGAGCAGGCGGAGGTGATTTACCGGGAAGCCTGTGAGTTGTACCGCCGCCATTGGAGCGAAGACAAGTCGGTTCGTCTCCTAGGGATCACTTTACAAAATTTGGTTCCAAAGGAGGAATCCGCGCTGCAGCTCGATCTGTTTGATTATGAGCGGCAGCCCAAAAAAGAGTCATTAACGCGCACAATGGACATGCTAAGAGACAAGTTCGGGGAAGACGCCGTGCTGACGGCAGGAATGCTGACCGATGATCCATCGGCATTGATCCGCAATCATCGCATTCGCGGGACTTCGCTGCAAACCGACTTTCTTCGCCAGAACCGGGACGATTCGGACGGTCCACGTTCGGAGTAGGAATGATCACGTATTGGAATTGGAATAATACGGAAAACGCATTGAAATTGTAAACTATTTATATTATATTGGTCATGGTGATATAAAAAGCACCGGACTCGTACCGTTTATTCAGGAGGCAGATAAGAGATGGCGAAATATACTTGGGTTGAGAAGGACACATGCATCGCTTGCGGCGCTTGCGGCGCAACAGCACCGGATATCTACGATTATGACGATGAGGGTTTGGCCGAAGTGATTTACGGCAATGACGGCAACCGCGGGATCACGGAGATTCCGGAAGATTTGTACGACGATCTCCAAGACGCTTGCGACGGCTGCCCAACGGATTCCATCAAAGTTGCAGATGAGCCATTTAATAAAGAAGGCTAAACCTTTGGAATAACTGGGATAAGGAGCACCCTGCGCCGATTTTGGCGGGGGTGCTCTTTTTTTATTAGATGATGCGGTGATCGCGATCGGGGGGCTGGGGTCTACTACCTCTGCTGCCCCCCTTTGCACGATTATCCCGCTGGCTCAGGTCGCTTTGTGCGGCTCTTTGAGGGATTATCCCGTTGGGTCCTGATGAGTTCTGAACGAAAGGGATAATCATGCAAAGAGCTGTGCAGTGATACGACTGAGGAACGGCGGCGTTTTTACCTTGATACCGACCTGCTGGTAGGTACTAAGTCGCAAAATTGCGGGATTGGCGAGAATTGGGTTAGGAACGCGGATTTTTTTGCCGATATAAGTAATGAAAGGGGATTTCTCAACTACTCTCTAATCTGGAGGAACTGATGGGGAACTCGGCTTACCTTAAAAAATACGTGGAAAACCACCCGAACAATAAAATGGCCTGGTACCTGCTGGGCAAAGAATATGAAGCGAACGGGCAAGCGGGGAAAGCCCACTATTGTTATATTCAGGCGGGCAACGTGTACGAGGCGTTTGAATCCAGCAAAATTCCGCTACCGGAGGAAGTGCTGGCCGGCTATAAGGAAGGGCTGTTGCAGGAGTCACACCGGAAGGAGAAACGAAGCCGCTTCCTGCGCAAGCTCAGTCTTGCGCTGTTGATTGCGCTGCTGGTGTGGATTCCTTCCGCCCATGCGCCGGGGGATCGGCAGGCGGCGGTGCCCGTGAACGCCGCCGATGCAGGTGCCGGTGACGATGCCGACCTCGGGGAGGCATCGGCGGAAGCGCAGAAGCCCGCCGGGGATGAGGCGGGCGAAGGTGCGCCTGCGGGGACGCCGGCCTTCTCGGAGCCGGCGTTCACCGCCATCGGCTTCGGCGGCGACCCTGCCGGGACGCAGGCGGAGGCCTTGGGCGGTTTGCTCGCGCTGCAGCGGCAAACCGCCGTTCCCCTGCTCCATGCCGCAGCGCTGGGCATGGAGCAGGCTGGCGACTGGCTGGTCTGGTCGGACGACCTGCCCGTCGCGTTTGGCTTGGAGCAGAGTCCGGCTGATGGTCGGACGGCGCTCCAAGCCTATGATGCGCGCGCGTGCGAATGCGCGCCGCCGGATTCGGCCGCGCTGCAGGAGCGCGCGCGGCAGTGGATCCCGCAGCAGGAATCGCTGGGCGTGCTTGCCTCGGCGATGATCCACTACAAGCAGGCTAACGGTGTATGGCCTGCTAGCCTGCAAGACCTGGCCGGGCCGTATCCCGACAACTGGATTGCCGGGACCGATCCGACCATGGTGCGGGCGTTTAAACCGCTGCTTGCGCAATTAAAACTCGAGGGTACAGGCGCAACGGGAAATGCGAATGCGCAAGAAGTGCTCGCGGAGGGGATGGCTCCGGGGCAGCGGCCTTTTTTTGCCGAACCTTATGAAATTATCGTCGATACGAAGACGCACACATTGGCGGTGGTCAGCGGGAACGTCTTGATTCGGAGTTATCCGGTTGGATTGGGCGGCTCGCGAACGCCGGAGGGCACGTTTGTCATCTCCGAAAAAGTGATCAACCCGAACGGAAGGGATAGCGGGGAATTTGGCAGCCGCGGCATGCAGCTGTCGGATACAAACTACGCGATTCACGGAACGAATGAGCCGGACAGTATTGGAAAGGATGAGTCGCTAGGCTGCATCCGGATGGGCACGAAGGATGTGGAAGAGCTGTTTGATCTGGTTCCGAAGGGGACGAGGGTGAGGATTGGGAAGGGGATTTTGCCGAAGCTGAAGAACGTCCCGGCGGAGCGTTTCGCCCTGGGCGATAGACAGGATCAGACTAATCCCCACCGCACTTACCATTGGCTGAACTAGCTTAGGTTACGATCAATAGGACGGTAGTCACGATGACCAGCGCGGCAACGATGGAAATGGACCAGATGAGCGCTTTCTTGTTGACTTCGTCCTTTTTCTTCTGGAGTGTAGGCGGTTTGCGCTTGGCAGACATGAACATTTCCCCTCTCTAGCCTAGTTTAAAGCGATATTAGAGATGCTTTCCCCCTTATTGTAACGGCTTTCACGGCAAAATTCCATCACCTTGTTGTTTCTTTCACGTGCGGTTTAGGTTAAACTTTTCTTTTCTAACAGAAACAGCTAAACTGATAATAGCAAAAATGCAAAGCGTAAGATCGGAGTGAACTGTACAACGTGTTGTATCGCGCATTGGGAAAACCGGTGTTTTTCCGGATGGATCCGGAGAATGCCCATCATCTCGTTATCAACGGATTACATACTGCCGCTGCCGTCCCTGGAGTGTTGCCGCTCTTACGCGGAATGTACGGCGTGCCGGAAGCGCCGGAGCTGGCGACGGACTTATTTGGAATTCATTTTCCTTCCCCGGTGGGGTTAGCTGCCGGTCTTGATAAAAATGCCGACGCGGTGCCAGGTTTCTCCGCGATCGGATTCGGATTTATGGAAGTGGGTACGGTGACGCCGCTGGGACAGCCCGGCAATGACCGTCCAAGGTTGTTCCGTTTGCCTTCCGACGAAGCGTTGATTAACCGGATGGGCTTTAATAACCGCGGAACAGAGGCGATGGCACAGCGTCTGAAGGCGCTGAAGCACCGCCCGATTCCGATCGCCGTCAACATCGGCAAAAATAAAATCACGCCCAACGAAGAAGCCTACCGTGATTACGAGAAATGCATTTCGGACTTATATGAATACGCCGATTTTTTCGTTGTGAACATCAGTTCACCAAATACGCCGGACTTACGTAAATTGCAGCATGGTAATGAGTTGGCTTCGCTGCTGACTGCTGTAAAGGACCGGATGGCGGCCGAAGCAAAGCGGCATGGCAAATCGAAGGCAGTGCTGGTTAAAATCGCGCCGGACGTGAGCTTTGATGAGCTGGAATATATCGTCGACACCATCCGCAACAGCGGCGTTTCTGGCTTAATCGCCACGAATACGACGTTGTCGCGGGACGGGATCACACACAAGAACGCCCGGGAAGCCGGAGGCCTAAGTGGGAAGCCGCTGAACGCGCGGTCAACGGAGATCATCTCGCGCGTCTATCGGCAAACGGAAGGCCGCTTGCCGATCATCGGATCGGGCGGGATTTTCACGGCGGAAGATGCCTACGCCAAAATCCGGGCTGGCGCCAGCTTGGTTGAAATCTACACCGCGTTGATCTACGAAGGCCCGGAAATCAATCGCAGGCTGCATCGCGGCCTGCGGGAATTGCTGCGCCGGGACGGCTATCGCCATATCTCCGAGGCGGTTGGGGCAGATCACCGATAAGCGGGCCGGCTTAGATTCAAGCCGGGGGACAGAAGACAGGAGGCATAAGGATGGACAGTAGGGATTGGGGAACATTTTTGCTTCCATATGAACAAGCCGTAGAAGAACTGAAGGTTAAATTCAAGACGATGCGCTCCGAGCTGAAGAAACGCGAAGAGTATGCACCGATCGAATTCGTGACCGGACGGGTCAAGAAAATCTCCAGCATTTTGGACAAGGCGAAACGGTTAAATGTGTCGATGGAGAATCTGGAGACCGGGATCGAGGATATCGCGGGCATTCGCATTATGTGTCAGTTCGTTGAGGATATCCGCCGGGTTGCGGAATATATTCGCATGCGTAAGGATCTTAAGGTTCTTTACGAAAAAGACTACATCACGAACTACAAAGAAAGCGGCTATCGCAGCTTCCATATGATCGTGGAATACCCGGTGCAAACCGCGCTGGGTCAAAAGCAAGTGCTGGCTGAAATTCAGATTCGTACGCTGGCGATGAATTTTTGGGCGACGATTGAGCATTCTTTGAATTACAAGTATCGGGAAAGTCTGCCTGAAGAAATGCGGGGCCGGCTCAAAAAGGCTGCCGAAGCTGCATTCGTACTGGATAACGAAATGTCCAGCATCCGCCAGGAGATTTTGCAGGCGCAGAAGAGCTTCGAGGATGAATCCAACGTGGTTTCCTCCGTGCTTGCGTCGATTCATCAATTATATTTTTACCATCTGGTCTCAGAAGCCATCGAAGCACAGGATCGGTTTAACCGGCTGTGGGAGGCGAAGGATTTTGATGGGCTGAAGCAGCTGCAGGTCGAACTGAAGGATCTGATCAAGCTGCACAAAAAAGTGGAGGAGCCCGGGGATGAGCTATGAGCCGCTGTTTGTGGCGTATCTCGTTTACTTCAACCGTGACCGCGATTACTTCGAGTGCCATGAGGTGCTCGAGGAATTGTGGCTGGAGCAGGGGTATGATCCGCTGTACAAGGGGCTGCTGCAGGTCGCTGTCGGCTTGTTCCATGCGCGGCGCGGCAATTTGTCCGGCGGGCGGAAGATGCTTTGTTCCGCTTTAGAGCGGCTAGCACCCTATCCGGAACACACGCTTGGTATTGAGCTGGGGAAGCTGCGCCGGGACACGGAAGTGTACGTCCGGCAGCTGACGGAGGGGGATCCCCAAGCCTTTACTTATTACGACCTCACGATCCATGTGCTGGACCCGGAGTTGGTTCGCCTGGTGGCGGAGGCCTCGAAAAACATCGCCCCGAACATTCCGCAGCGGCGCACGCCGCAGCGCGGGGAGAAGCATGAGGAACGACAGCAGAAGCTGGAGCAAAGGAAAGCGCGTGAACAAGGCTGAGAGCGGCCCGTCCCCCGGTGTTGGGGAGACGGGCGTTTTGCGGTATGCCGTATGCTGTTTGCTGTTTGCTATTTGCCGTTTGCGCAAGGCTGCAATAGGATTGAGATAAAGATTGGATGGGACAGGCATGGCGGTACAACTACCAAAGGAATTTATAGAACGGATGCGCGAGCTGTTGGGCGAGGAAGAGTTTGCGCACTTTTACGCTTCCTATGACAGTCCCAGGTTTGCAGGAATCCGGGTCAATACGCTGAAGATCGATCCGGAGGCATTTAAGGCGGTGGTGCCGTTTGATTTGCGGCCGATCCCTTGGTGCCAGACAGGGTACTACGTCGAGGAGCAGGCAAAGCCGGGCAAACATCCGTATTATCATGCCGGGCTATATTATATTCAGGAGCCGAGTGCGATGGCGCCGGTGGAGCTGCTGGACGTCACTCCCGGGGAGCGGGTGCTCGACCTTTGCGCGGCCCCCGGCGGGAAGTCAACGCAAATCGCGGCGAAGCTGCGCGGACGCGGTATGCTGGTCACCAACGACATCAACGCGGAGCGGACGAAGGCGTTGGCCAAAAACATCGAGCTGTACGGCGTCCGAAACGCCGTCGTGCTGGGTGAGTCGCCGGAGCGGATCGCGCGGGCGTTTCCTTCTTTTTTCGATAAAATTCTGATCGATGCGCCTTGCTCCGGCGAGGGCATGTTCCGGAAGGACGAGGATATGGCGCGGCATTGGGAACCGGAATGGGTTCGGAAATATGCCGGCATGCAGCAGGAGATTTTGAAATCGGCTGCGTCGATGCTGGCGCCGGGCGGGAGAATCGTGTATTCCACCTGCACGTTTGCGCCGGAAGAGAATGAGGCGACGATCGCCGAGTTCCTGCTGGAGCACCCGGAATTTCGGGTTGTGCCTTTGCGCTTAGATGACGGCATCGCCCCCGGGCGGCCGGAGTGGCTCACTTGGCTCGCTGAGTGGGGTGAGGGCAAGATGTATCCGCCGGAAATCGCTGCACAAACCGCCGGCTGCGGCAGGCTCTGGCCGCACAAAGTGGAGGGCGAGGGACATTTTCTCGCTGTACTGGAGCGGCATGGGGCGGAGAAGTTCCAGAAGGAAGCCGAAGAAGATCGTAACGTCTCCTCGAAATGGGGAGGGGGCGCTCGAGATAAACGGAATCCCCGTCACCCCCATCGGTCCCGTCCCGGTACTGGTCGTGATTCGAAGGCTGTGGATGATCGGGAGGTGCTGGAGAGCTGGCGGACTTTTGCCCAGGAACAACTCGATGGAGCGGAATTGCCGGGGGAACCGTTGCTATTTGGCGGCAACGTCTATCTGTCCCCGCTGGCTAAAGAGCGGCTGGACGGCTTAAAAGTCGTGCGTCCCGGATGGTACGTCGGAACTGTGAAAAACGGGCGTTTGACACCTGGACAACCTTTGGCCACGGCACTGTCTCCGACCGAAGCGGCGCGGGTATTGGATCTCTCTTCTGCGGACGGTGAGGCGATCCGATACCTGAAAGGCGAGACGCTGCAGGTGGACAAGGATCGGATTCGTTGCCAGGAAGGCGCCAGCCCCAAAGGCTATGTGCTGGTCACGGTTGACGACTACTCGCTGGGCTGGGGCAAATGGCAGGAAGGGTTGCTGAAGAATGAATATCCCGCCGGGTGGAGGTGGACATAAGATGAGTAAAGGCAAGAAGACGCAGCGGTTGGACAAAATATTAGGCCATCTGGGTTACGGCACCCGATCGGAGATTAAAAAATACGTCAAACAAGGTCGGGTCACAATCAACGGTGCGGTTGTCAAGGACAGCGGCATGCAATGTGACCCGGAAGTTGATGTTGTGGAGCTGGATGGTGAGCAGATATTTTACCGCGAATTCGTTTATTTGATGTTACATAAGCCGCCCGGTGTTATTTCAGCTACGGAGGATATGAGAGAGAGAACCGTCATTGATTTGCTCCCGGTGGATTTTCAAGTGTTCTCCCCGTTTCCTGTCGGGCGGTTAGATAAGGATACTGAAGGCCTGCTGCTGTTGACCAACGATGGTCAGCTGGCACACGATCTGTTATCTCCGCGCAAGCATGTGCCGAAAACGTACGAAGCCGTTGTTCTCGGCCATGTGGGAGATCCGGAAGCTGCACGCTTCCGGGAAGGCGTCGAGCTCGACGACGGTTATATCACCTTGCCCGCTGAGCTGAAGGTGCTGGAGCACCGCGTAGATACCGACGGAACTCCTATCTCACGCATCCAGCTGACGATCTCGGAAGGGAAGTTCCATCAGGTAAAGCGGATGTTCGAGGCCGTCGGCTCGCGGGTCACCTACCTCAAGCGCCTATCGATGGGCCCGCTCGTGCTCGACGAGAGCTTGCCGCTTGGCGCCTTCCGCGAGCTGACCGAGTCCGAGCTACAGTCGCTGCGAACATACAAAAGCCCCGGAGCGACAAAAAAGTAGCCCTCAAAGTAACTCAAACTTAGCACCACAGTAAGCGAATCCCGCAGGGAGAGCGCCGGGTTTGCAGGAATGAGGCAAAGAAGCACGTAGTAGCCCCAACAAACCAGCGGTTTGCGCTACAGTAAGCGAATCCCGAAGGGACAGCGGTTTGTTTGCACGGAGTAGAAGGATAAAAAGCCCTACGTCGCAGTGTTCGCCAGTTAGCAGGAGCGCCCCCAAGCAGAGCATGCCTGCAGGGCGACAAGCGGCTAAACGCACGAAGTCTGCCCGGGTGCGCCGACAGAAGCAGAGTTGAGCAGCACGGTTCACCAGGGAACCCGGGAGCGCCAAAAGTAAGACGTACCCGAAGGGGGAAAAGCGTTCCACGAGCCAACCTAAGCGATTCCCCAAAGGGGAGAGCGTGCAGGAGCGCCTCTGTGCCTCCCACGTTCCTCGCCATTGCGGGAGACCAGAGGGCAGCAGGCCCTCGGGCCCCCTCCCTTACGGTAAGGGAGGGATGGGGAGGGTTGAGACAGAAAGGAGACACCACCATACATGAAATATAAACTGATTGCTTTGGATGTAGACGGCACGTTGCTGACGGATGACCACGTCCTGACGCCGGGAACCATCGAGACGATCCGCGCCATCGCGGAGCAAGGGACGGAGTTCGTGTTGTGCACCGGCCGGGCTCCTCGGAGCTCGATCCCATATATGCGCGAGATTGGCTTGGACGGTTACGTGATTTGCCATAACGGCGCGGCCACGGTGGATGTGCGG
This sequence comes from Paenibacillus sp. p3-SID1389, assembly GCF_025151705.1. Taxonomy (NCBI): domain Bacteria; kingdom Bacillati; phylum Bacillota; class Bacilli; order Caryophanales; family Paenibacillaceae; genus Paenibacillus; species Paenibacillus sp. p3-SID1389. The sequence goes on from NZ_JALXVO010000004.1 coordinate 130,528, forward strand.
ACCGAGGAGGTCGTCCACGAATTTGCGATGAATCCGCATGGGCTGGAACCGTATATGGAGTATTGCCGCAAACACAACGTCCATTTTGACGTGAATACTACCTTTGCATTGTATGTGGAAAATTTGGCTGGGCTGACCCAGGAGACTCTGGACGTGTACCACCAATTTTTTATGGAACCGGAGGATATGCCGGCTTGGGCGGATTTCAGCAAACCGATCGTAAAGTTCACCGCGGCCGGCGGGATGGAGGAGCTGGATCGGGTGTACGCCGACTGGAGCCAGTGGACGCAGGAGTTTAATATGCTGCGCAGCGGCGATTTTTTCATCGACTTGATGCATAAAGAGGCCTCGAAAGGAGCGGCTCTGCGGAAGCTGGCGGAAAAACGCGGAATCCCGGCGGAAAACGTCATGGCGATCGGTAATTATTATAATGACTTAACGATGCTCACCTATGCCGGACTGGGCGTGGCGATGGACAATTCTCCGCTCGAGGTGAAAGCTGCCGCCAATGCCGTAACTGCCACGAATAACGAGGAAGGCGTGAAGCGGGCGTTGGAAAAATATTGTTTAGAAGTCTAACTGCATGAAGATAGATCAAGCCGAGCCCGGAAACGGGTTCGGCTTTTTTGGGTGCTCATAAATGGTCAGTCTAGGGAGATTCGCGGCTGCTCGGCGTCCGGCAGGGGACGGGATTTGGGGCGGTGCAGCAGCCAGACGAGGCCTAGGCCAAAGCCCAGCAAAGCGAGGAACGTTCCCCCGGCGAGTCCCAACGTTCTAGGGGTCACGGCTTCCAGCAGAAAACCGGAAGCGAGCATGGCGACGCCCATTACGGTATTTTGCAGGGTGGCCAGGCCGCCGAAGAACCGGCCTTGCCATTCGCTTGGAATCAACTGCATCAGAACCGTTTCGTTGCAGGCGTTGCCTACGCTGGTGATGACCGCTGAGAAAGTCAGCAGCCCAAGCAGCAGGAGAAATGAAGGCGATTGGCTGCTGATCACTTGAAAGATTCCTTCGAGCCCAAGTGCAAGAACCGCAGCAGTTCGCATATGACGGGCCATCTTGCCAGCGAGTCCGGAACCGATCAGCATCCCGGCCCCCAGCGCCCCATACAACAGCCCAATGCCGACGTCTCCCATGTGGAACACTTCAGAGGCGTATACGCTGATCAGCACATTAAAGATCCCGTCCCCGATCGGCCAAATGGTAAAGACAATCAGCATAATTCGCAAAAAGAAGGATTGGCTCACCAGCCGGCGAAATGCGGTGGACGGGTGAATCGCGGGTTTCGGGCTTGGCTCAGCGGTATCCGTTGCTGTCGCGTCTGCCCGTGCTGCGGGCTGCTCGGCAGGATTCAAACGAAGAAGCAGCAGGCCGGAGACGAGGAAGGACAGGGCGTTAAGCACAAAAGACACCTGGCTGCCAACCGCAGCGGCTAGGATGCCGCCCGTGACAGAGCCGCCGATGAGCACAAAGCCCACCATGGCCTGCTCCAAGCTGTTTACTGCTAGTAAGTTCTCCCGACGGACGAGCCGGGGAATCAGCGACATGCGGGCCGGGGCGTAGATGGCTTCGCCCGCAGACAAGGCAAACGAGCTGACATAGATGATCCAGACGTCTCCGGCATCGTGGACAAGAAGCGGTGTTAACGCAAAGAAGATCCGGATCGCGTCGGTGAAGAGCATGATCGTTCTTTTGGTGAAACGGTCGGCGAGCCACCCGCCAAGCGGTCCGAAGACGAGGTAGGGAACCAGGCGAACCGCAAAGGTGATGCCGACGGCCAGACCCGAGCCGGTCAACGATAATAGCAAGCCGAGGACAGCAACCTGGCTGAATCGGTCGCCGATGCCGTTGACCAGACCAGCCGCAAACAGGCGGCGATAGGAGGGTTCCTGGCGCAGGATTCGTAAAGATTTCATGGGATGAGGCCAACTCCTTTTATATATCAATCTAATTAAATAGTCATCTAATTACTAGTGCAAAAAAAGGCAACAAGGCGAAAAGGCACTGCCTTATTGCATGGCGAGATATAACCCGATGCGCTGCTGCTGCGATCAGGATGGGCTCTTGTCCCAGAGCTCCGGCGGGTTCAGCTCGTAAATATCATTTTCGCGGTACATTAAATGGTTCATGATAAACTCGCGGCGAATCGTAGCATAATCCTCGTGGTATTGCCGAATATATTCGTTGATTTCTTTCTCCGTATATTTGCGGTGCGGCTCCAGGCCCTTGACGAGACGCTCAAGCACGATCAGCTTCTTCTTGCGTTGGGCCGGCAGATGCTTTAAGGTACCGTCTCGATTAAAGAAGTTGTCCTGGATGGCAGCTTTACGTGCCGCCTCATCGTGCTTGTCCTCGGCTGCGGGATTCGCCTTGCCGACTTTCAGAATCGCTTGGGCTTGTTGGGTGAGGCTTTTTTCGTTCAAATAAAAATAAATCGTATTCTTATCGCGGCGTTCGTACACCAAATCCGCCTCCCTTAACTTGGTCATATGATGGGTAATCGTCGGCGGCGTGACGCCAAGCTTTCCGGCCAGCGCCTGACCGTGCAACGGGCCGTTCTGAAGCAAGGCGATAATCCGGATGCGGGTCACATCGCCAACGGCTTTATGAAAATTAACTAACCGGTCGAGCTGCATACTCATCCCTCGCTAATTCGATAATCGTTTAATTAGATGACTGTATTATTTCATCCTCAGCTGTTTCTTGTCAAGGGATAAAAAAATAGCGGTGGAATCCAGGCCGGATTCCAACCGCTTTACAGGCTCATTGCAGCATTAAACCAGAAGCGAACGGGAAACGATAACGAGCAAGATGAAAAGGACCAGAATGGCTGCCGTTGAAGTGAAGCCCCCTCCGTAGATTCCACTCATTGTTATTCCTCCCTTACGTCAGGATGGTTTCCCGTTTAAAAACGAGATAGTGCATTGTATGTTGCCAAGGAGGTATACGTTTGGACATCCGGCAGGAGTGACCTGCAAATAGGCAAATCCGAAATTTTAATGCCGCAATCCTTTGGGCAGGTGATTTTTCAGCTGTCCGCCGCTGGCTTTGCCCCAGCCCAGCGGGTATTGGCCGTCGCCGCAGGCGACGGTCACGAGGTGCCAGCCGCGTAAGGAGGCGGGCACTTCGAGCGTCTCGCCGCGCAGGTAGGCCGCGACGAGAGGCGAATTCTCGTCCAGCGTCCACAGACGCGGGTCGGCTTCGTTCGCGCTCAGCGCCATGGCCAGCGCATGGGCGGGCTCAAACCGGCCTTTGCGGACGTCGCCGAGGTGCAGCCCGGCGCGTGGAACCTTCAGGCCGGTCAGGTGTTCCGGCGTCAGCGCCAAACCGCCGCTGGCCGGCAGCAGATAAAGCGCCTCGCCGAACAGGAGCGGGGTGCCTCCAGCGGGAGGCGCGAAGGCAGGCAGCTCGTCCGCCGCCCAAGCGCGGAAGCTGTCCCAGGCCGCGGCGGCGCTTCGCTCGGACGGACCGGAGCGGGCGCCGCGCTTGCGGTCGCGCTCACGTCCGCCGCTGCGAACTCCGTCTGCCCCCGCCCGTCCGGCGCCGGCAGGTGTGATCGCGCTGTCCCTCTCGTCATTATCCCGTTCGATCAGGGCGACGTAATGGCCTTCCCCTTGCTCGCGGTGCGGCCAGATCCGTTTCTCGGCAATCAGCCGCAGGAACGGGTACTCCGCTAACAGACGGGCGATGGTGTCCTCGTTCTCATGGCGGTTAAACGTGCAGGTCGAGTAGGCGAGCCGGCCGCCGGGCTTCAGCATCGCGACCGCGTCCTGAAGGATGTCCCATTGCCGGGCAGCGCACAGCTCCACGGCCTCCGGCGACCACTCGCTGATCGCGTTGGGATCCTTGCGGAACATCCCCTCGCCGGAGCAAGGGGCATCCAGCATGATGCGGTCGAAGGCAAGCGGGAAGCGGGCGGAGAGCGCCGGCGGTGCCGCCTGCGTCACGACGGCGTTCCGGATGCCCAGGCGCTCCACGTTTTCCGCTAGAATGCGCGCGCGCTGCGGGTGAATTTCGTTGCTGATCAGCAGGCCTTGCCCGGCCATTTTTGCAGCGATTTGGGTCGTTTTGCCGCCGGGCGCAGCCGCTAGATCCAGCACCGTCTGACCGGGCTGCGGGTCAAGCAGCTCCACGGCGGACATCGCTGACGGCTCCTGAATATAATAGAGACCGGCAGCATGGTATGGGTGTTTCCCCGGCCGCGTGGATTCCTCGTAATAATAGCCCGTCCCGCACCAGGGCACCGGACGCAAGGCGAACAGCTCCGCGAGCTGGTTTGCCGCCGGGGAGGACGGGGTGATTTTTAGCGTATTTAATCTTAGTCCATAGGTGCGAGGCGCATCATAGCTTGCCAGAAACGCCTCGGTCTCGGCCGGGCCGAGCAGGGCCGTTACCGCCTCAAGGTATGCGGCCGGCAGGGATGGATTACTCATCGTTGTTGCTCCTTCCAAAATCTAAAAAAGGCCATCGGAGGCCGGATCATCTCTACTTCAGCAGTTTATCATATCGCTTTTTATTCACAAAAGAGGCAGTTGATAAAGCAGTGACTTTTTGAAGATATCAGAAAGTATAAACTTCGTGGGATTGGCATCGTGATATCGCAAGAAAAACATCCGCTAAACGCGGTCTGTCTACTTTGAATGTACGTCGATAGACGTTTTTCTTATGACTCGCAAAAAAGGGGAATGGATGTTCCTTCCTGCCTATGGCATAATGGAAAAAGAAGCGGACTTTTCGCCAAAACGTAACGACATGCAAAGGAGAAGCACAATGAAACTGCTGCAGGCTTTATTTTTTCCACCGGAACAGCCCGGGGGCGTATCGTCGATGATTCCGTACCTGCAAGACCGGTTTAATCCTCCTCATTGGGAGATGGAGTTGTTTTCTCTGCCAAAACGGATCCGTTCGAAGGGGAGCGATCCCGTTATTTTTCATACCTTTGATTGGCAGCAATACGGGGACAGCCCGATCGTGCAAAAATACGTGCAAACCTATCGCGACTATCTGTGGTGGACCAAGCTGCGACTGAAGCAGCCGTACGATCTCATCCATGCCCATCACCCGATCGCGGGGCTGGCGATGAAGGAAGTGTTTCCGCAGACGCCGGTCATCCAAAGCATTCATTCGAGTTATGAAAAAGAACTTATTCTAAACGGCCGCATCCGGGAGAACGGGCCGGAGCACCGGTTTCTTACGTCGCTGTATCGCGAACTGGAGCATCGCACCGACCGGTTGTTCACCGTATCGAAATCCTTTGCCGAATATTTGGCGCCGTACGTGGACGATCCTGCGGCCATCGGCGTGATTCCCAACGGGTTTGACGAGAAGCGGTTTAAACCGGTCCCTCATGAAAATGAAGTCGCTCAGCTCGTCACCGTCTGCCGTCTCGTGCCGGCCAAAGGACTGGATACGTTGCTGCATGCATGCGCGGAGCTGAAGAAGCGCGGTCATAACTATGTGCTGCACATCATCGGCGACGGTCCGATCCGTCAGGAGCTGGAGCAGCTGGCGCAGCGATTGGGCATTTATGACGAGACGATTTTTTACGGGTATACGTTGCATCCCGAGGAATTTATGCCGTTCTTTGATATCTTCGTGCTGCCTTCCCGGGCGGAGGCATTTGGCAATGTGTTTGCCGAGGCGGCGCTGTGCAGTCTTGCGCTCGTCGGAACGCGGATCGGCGGGATTGCCGAGCAAATTGAGGACGGTGTGAACGGTCTGCTGGTGCCTCCGGAAGATCCGAAGGCCTTAGCCGAGGCGCTGGAGAAAGTGATCGTGGATCCGGATTACCGTTATCAGCTGGCCCGTAGCGGCTCGGAGAAGGCCAAAACTCATTACTCGCTGAACCGGGTGGTCCACGAGCTGAAGAAGCTGTACCTGCAATTCAAATAGGAAAGAGTTGTTGTGCGGATGAAAGCCTTTCGTTTTCTACACGCGGCCGATTTGCACCTGGATACCCCATTTTCGGGGATGTCCGGTGTGCCGGATCGGCTGCGCGAGTTATTGCGGGAATCTACCTTTACCGCGTTCGAGCGGTTGATTCGGCTTGCGATCGAGGAAGCCGTTGATTTCGTGGTGATCAGCGGCGATATTTACGACGCTTCAGATTCTTCGCTTCGCGCACAGCTGCGCCTGCGAGAGGGCTGGGACAAGCTGGGGGAGCACGGCATTCCGGTATATTTGATCCGGGGGAACCATGACCCTTTGTCCGGCCGGAGGCTCAGGTTAGCCTTGCCCGATCATGTGACGGAGTTTGGTCCCAAGGCGGAAAGCGTGATCGCTGTACGGCGCAGCGACGGGGAGCCGGTGGCGGTGCTGACCGGGGCTTCTTATCCGACCCCGGCGGTGCATGAGAATTTGGCGATCCAGTATCGGCGCGAGCCGGGCTCGGCGCTCTACCACATCGGGCTGCTGCACGGCAACGTGGACGGCCAGGAGGGGCATGACGCTTACGCGCCATGCTCGCTTCGCGATTTACAGGCCTCGGGATACGACTATTGGGCGCTGGGTCATATCCATAAGCGGCAGATTCTTTGCGACTCGCCGTGGGTCGTGTACCCAGGCAACATTCAAGGGCGCAGCTTAAAGGAAACCGGCCCGAAGGGCTGCTATCTGGTGGAGGTTGCGGAGAACGGAGAAGCGGAGTTGTCCTTTCGGCGCCTCGATCAAGTGTTGTGGCTGGAGAGCGGCCTGGCGATCGACGGTCTGGCTACGGAAGAAGCGTTGAAGGTGAGCGTCGAGGAGCGGCTGGACGAGCTGCGGGAAGCCGAGCCTGATCGGATCACGGTGGTTCGGTTGATTTTTACCGGGCGCGGGCTGCTGCATGGGATGCTTCAATCAGGACCGGAAGCGGCGGAGCTGCTGCAGGAGCTGCGGCGCAAAGAATTGGGACGCTTCGAGGCTGCAGGGCTGGGCGAAGGAATCGTATGGCCAGCGGGCTTCAAGCTGGAAACCGGGATGGAGCTGGACCGCGAGGGGCTGCTTGCGGAGGACAGCTTCCTCGGTGAGCTGTTCCGGTTAGGAGAACGGACGGCAGCGGAGCCTGAACGGGTGGAGGAGCTGGTTGGCACCGCGTTGGCCCCGCTGGCGGACAACCGGCAGCTGCGGCGTATATTGCAGGAGCTGAATTCGGAAGCCAAGCTGGAGCTGGTACGCCGGGCTGAGGAGCTGGCGGCTACCTTGCTGAATGAAGATACGCCGTCGTCGCGGGAAGGGAGAAGCGTCTCATGAAGCTGGAACGGATGCAGATCAGCGGCTTCGGCCGCCTGAACGGGCTCGACGTGGAGTTGCCCGGCCAGGTGACGGTGCTGTACGGCCCCAATGAAGCGGGCAAAAGCACGCTGCTTGGCTTCGTCCGGGCGATGCTGTTTGGCATCCCCACCCGGGCAGCGGCGGCCGAACGGTATGAGCCGCTGCGGGGCGGAGCGCATGGCGGGGTGCTGACGATCCTGGGCGACGACGGGACGCGCTGGATGATCGAGCGGTATTCGCAGCCGCCGGAGGGGCGGAACCTGCCCGGCACACGCGGCGACCGGCTGCGGATCACGCGCAGCGATGAACGCGGCGGCGTGCGGGAGGCGTCGCAAGAGGAGATGCAGCGGGAGCTCCTCGGCGGTCTGTCCAAGGCGATGTTTAAGCAGCTGTTCGCCGTGTCGTTGACGGAGCTGCAAGAAGTTGGCGCCTTGCAGTCGGAGGAGCTCAGCCGCTACCTGTTCCACGCCGGGATCGGCGGCGGAGCGGCGGTGCTGCGCGGGGAGAAACGCTTGGTCCAGGACATGGACAAGCTGTACCGGCCGCGCGGGCGCACGCAGGAAATCGCTCAGCTCCTCCAGGCGGTGGAGCGGCTGGAGCGCGAGGCCGAGGCGGCCAAAGCGCTGCTGCCGCGGTACAACGACGTGCTGGAGGAGCTGGAGCGGCTGGCCGCGCAGCTGGCGGAAGCCGAAGCCGCCCGCGCGGCGCGGGGCCGGGAGACGGCCCGGCTGCAGCGGGCGGCGGCCAGCCGGGCCGATTGGCTGCAGCGCGAGGCGCTCCGCGCGGAGCTGGCGGCGCTGCCGCCGGTCGCCCGCTTCCTCGCGCAGGGGGCGGCGCGCTGGCAGGCGCTGCAGGCGGAACGCGAGCGCCTGCAGCTCGAGCGCAGCGAGTGGGCCCGGCGGCGGGAAGCGCTGCAGGCGGAGCTGGCGCGGCACCGCCCGGATGCGGCGGTGCTGGCGCAGGAGCCGGCGCTGCGGCAGCTGGCCGGCCGCCGGCCGGGCTACGAGGCCCGGCAGGGCGAGCTCGCCGAGCTGGCGGCGGAAGCGCTCCAGCTCGAAGGGCGGCTGGCCGAGTGCCTGCGCAGCATCAACCCGGCATGGGGCGCGGAGGATCTGCGCGCTTTTGCCGGGACAGTGGGCGAACGGGAGAGCGTTCGCCGGTTTGCGGCGCGGTTTGCCGCGTACGACAAAGAGATGGAGCTGCTGCGGAGCGAGCGTGCCAAGCAGGAGCGGGCCGCGGCAACCGCGGAGAAGGCCGCCGCGGCGGCGGTCGCGCGGGTTGAGGCCAGCGCGGCGGAGGGGCGGCGGCAGTTCGCCATGCTGGTCCCGCAGCAGCCGAGCGAAATCCGCGCGCTCTGGAGCGAGCTGCGCGGCGAGCTGGACCGCTGGCGGGAAGGCCAAGGGCGGCTCGCGTCCGAGCAGCGGGCGGCTGACGCCAGGGCGCTGGCCGCAGCGCAGATGCGTGCGCTGTACCGCAAGCTGCTCGCCGGCTGCGGCCTGCTGACGGTGGCGCTGCCCGTCATCCTGTGGCTGACGGCGGATGCGCCTTGGGCGGCCGCAGCCACAGCGGCGGCGCTGCTGGGCCTGGACGCGGCCCTGGCGCGGGCCGCCTTCCGCAGCGCAC